>CACBBX010000049.1 GCA_902537575.1 uncultured Pelagibacteraceae bacterium | reverse complement strand
CTGGTCTTAGTGGGTGACTCTCTTGGTTCTGTTTTATACAACTATAAGTCAACGCGACAAGTAAATTTAAATTCGATGATAGAACATTCCAAAAGTGTTAGAATGGGCATCAAAAAAAGTTTGATGGTTGTTGATATGCCTTATAATACATACAGAAATTCTAAAGAAGCATTAAAAAATGCAAAAAAAATTATTTTAAATACAAAATGTGATGCAGTTAAGTTAGAAGGAGGAAAAAAAATTTTTAATATAGTTAAGATATTAGTTAAAAACAACATTCCTGTAATGGGTCATCTTGGATTGCTTCCACAATCAGATAAAATCTTTAAATTTAAAGGAAAAAAAACACATGAAAGAGAAAAAATTTTAAAAGAAGCTAAATTACTTGAAACAGCCGGTGTGTTTTCAATTGTTTTAGAATGTGTTGAAAGTTCATTAGCAAAAATTGTCACAAAAACGATTAAAATTCCAACTATTGGAATAGGTGCCTCTAACAACTGTGATGGACAGATTTTAGTTTTTGATGATTTAATTGGATTAAACCCAACCAAAGTACGTTTTGTTAAAAAATATTGCAATATAAGAAGAGAGATTGCTAGAGCTGTATTAAAGTATGCTAAAGAAGTTAGAGGAAGAAAATTCCCATTAAAAAAGAATTCTTATTAATTAAAAATATTTTTTAAACTCCTCATTTATTTTTAAGATTTCTAAATCAACCAAACCACCAATAATTAATTGAAGGCCAACAATTAAAATAAATACTAAACCAACATAGGCAATCCAGATATGTTGTTGAATATATTTAGCCATATATGTTGCCAATGCGCCGGTTAATACAACGGATAACACCAGACCAAAGATCATAAAACCAAAGTAACCTTTTGCTGCACCAACTACACCAATAACATTATCAAAACTAATAGTTATATCAGCAAATAATACCTTATAAATACTCTGTATATATGATGGTTCTTTTGTTTTTTTAGATGATGATTTTACCTTCTTGATTTCAACTAAATCTTTTCTGAGGTCGTTGACAATCCAAATAAGCAGAAGACCACCTAATATTTTAATGAAATAAAACTTGAATAAGTATGTTGCAAAAATTGCAAAAATTACTTTAAAAACTAGTGCTCCAGCAACACCCCAAAGAATAATTTGTTTTCGATTTTTTGGATTAAAGTTAGCAGCTATAAGTCCAATAATAATTGCATTATCCGCGGCTAAGATAATATCTATGAAGATAATTTGTGTTAAAATTATTATCTGTTCAATCAAAATTAATAATATTTAGATTTTTTTGTACCATCTATAACAGCTTTTAACTCATTATATTCTTTACAATTACAAGTTTCCAAAATTTTTAATCTTTCTTTTGCTAAATTTAATCTATTAGTTGCAACATATAATTCACCTAAATATTCATTTATACCTATATGGTTTGGTTCAATATCTAATCCTAAAAGGTAATATTTTTCACCGTTTTCAAAATCCCCAAGTTTTCTGGTTGTAAAACCTAAGTAGTTAAGTGTATCTGGTTGACTTGGTTTTTTCTTGTTGGATTTAATTAACAATTTTTGAGCTTTTTCATATTTTTTATTAGCTTTTTCGGTTTTACCATTTTTCTCTAATTTCTTAGCAGATTTAATCAGCACTACTGCTTTGTCATAATCAGATTTTACTTTAGAACTATCACTATTAGAGTCAGATCCAGCTGAAAATGATTTTGTTGTTAATAATAGGAATAATAAAATAATAATATAATTTTTAATCATTAGCTAAATTTTTTCATTTTTGTTAAAGGTTTCAATTCAAATTTATTTTCTAACAATAACTCTTTAATTGCAATTGCAGTTGAAAGAGAACTATCATTATCACCGTGTACACATATAGAGTCTATTTCACAAGGAATTTGTTTACCACTGTGACAATTGATTGATTGATTTTGTACCATACTTAAAACGTGTTTTTTAGCTTGTGATGGATTAGTAATTAAAGCATGACGTAATTTTCTTGAAACAAGGTTACCCTCATCATCATAGGTTCTATCTGCAAATATTTCACAAGCTATCTTCATATCTATTTCTTTTGCAGCAATTTCCATTTTTGAACCTGTTAATACTAAGTAAATTAAATCTTTATCGATATCGTGAATTGTTTTTGCAAGTATTCTCGATAACTCTATGTCTTCACAAGCCATGTTGTTCAACGCTCCATGAGGCTTAATATGAGTCACTTTCTCCC
Organism: uncultured Pelagibacteraceae bacterium; assembly: GCA_902537575.1. Classification (GTDB taxonomy): domain Bacteria; phylum Pseudomonadota; class Alphaproteobacteria; order Pelagibacterales; family Pelagibacteraceae; genus Pelagibacter. The sequence continues at coordinate 417 of CACBBX010000049.1, read as the reverse complement.
CATGATTTGCAGCGACTCTTTGTAAAATTTCATACTGTTCAATTATCAATTTTTCAATTTCGCTAACGGTTAAATTCATTCTTTTTCTTCCAAAATTTTCTAAATCTTTAAAGGAGGGGTGAGCACCAATACTTACCCCATTTTTTTTGGATATTTGCACAACTTCACTCATAGTTTGTTCATCACCTGCATGATAACCACAAGCAATACTAGCTGAATTAACAATTGCGAGCAAATCAGGGTCATTTTTATTTGAATGGTGGATTGATTTTTCCCCCAGATCACAATTTATATTTATTTCCATATTTTTATGAAATTATAGCACAACGTTATAAAAAGTATAAATAACTATATTTAATTAAATAAAACTTTTTTATTATATATTAAATGAATGAAATAAGTATTTACGAAGCAGTC
>CACBBX010000048.1 GCA_902537575.1 uncultured Pelagibacteraceae bacterium | reverse complement strand
AGCAAGTGTAGGATTTAACTACACAGGTTTCTTCCATATGCCTATGCCAGCTCAACCATTTGGTTGGTTCAAAAAGAACGTAACAAAAGTATCTGATGTTAAAGGTATGAAGTATAGAACAGTTGGTCTAGCGACTAACGTTTTAACTGCTATGGGAATGGTCGTAAGACAATTGCCTGGTGGTGAAATCCAACCAGCTATGAAAACTGGTTTGATTGATGCTGCAGAGTTTAACAACCCAACATCAGACTCACAGTTTGGAATGCAAGATGTCTCTAAACACTATCACTTAGGAAGTTTCCACCAATCTCAGGAAATGTTCGAAATTCCTATGAATACTAAGAGACTTAACAGCCTTTCACCTGCTCATCAAGCTATCTTGAAAAATGCTGCATATGCTGCAAACTCAGATAACTACTTCAAAGCTTTAGTTAGATATTCAACTGACTTAGGTAAATTGATGAATGAGCATAAGGTTAATGTTTACCAAACATCTGACGCTATCTTAGCTGAACAATTAAAAGGTTGGGATAAGGTCATAGGTGAGTTTTCTGGTAAAGATGCTTTCTTCAAGAAAGTAGTAGACTCACAAAAAGCATACGCTAAGAGAACTATGAAGTATCTGTTGATGAATCAACCGAACTACAAATTAGCTTATGAAAATGAGTTTGGTCCAATTCAGAAAGTTAAAATCTAATTAACTTTTAGAAATTTAAAAAAGGGGGTTTAAAAACCCCCTTTTTTTTTGCTTTAATTTAATATATTTATTGTTGATGGAATCTTTCATTAAATTTGCTGACACACTTAGCACCTCAATGGGTAAAGCATTTTCTTGGTGTATTGTGATTTTAATGGGTGGAACTGTTTATGAAGTTGTTATGGCTTATGTTTTTAATAAGCCAACGTTATGGAATTTTGATTTTAGTATGCAGATGTATGGTGCAATACTAATGATGTCAGGAGCTTATTGTTTAGCTACAGAGGCACATGTTAGAGGAGACGTAATTTACAGATTATTTAAACAAAGAACACAGGCTTGGATAGATTTAGTTTTATACTTCATATTTTTCTTTCCAGGAGTAGTGGCACTAGCATTTTATGGTTATGAATATGCTGCATTAGCTTGGAAGATAAAAGAAACTAGCTGGAGTAGTCCAGCACAAATACAGATTTATATGGTTAAATCAATGATACCTTGTGCAGGTATTCTTTTAATTATTCAAGGAGTTAGCGAGGTATTTAGATCACTAATTTGTATTAAAACAGGTCATTGGCCATCAAGAATGGTTGTTGCAGAGGAAACAGAGCAGGTATTAATGAGACAGTCGAAAGAGGAGGAACAAAAAGATGTTGTTTAGTCTGACTAATCCAGAAGTTGCCATTTTAATGATGGGAATTTTTCTTTTTGCAGTTCTATTAGGTTTTCCAATCGCTTTTACTTTAATGGCAATGGGAATTGGTTTTGGTTATTACGCTTATTACGATGCGACCATGATGGAGCATATTTTTGATAACCGAATATTTCAACTCTTTGTTCAAAATACTTATACAGTAATGGATAACAACGTGCTCACAGCTGTACCTTTATTTTTATTTATGGGTTATTTAGTTGAGAGAGCAGGAATAGTAGCAAAATTATTTTTTGCAATAAGACTAGCTGCACATAGATTACCTGCATCAATGGCTGTAGCAGCCTTGATAACTTGTACATTATTTTCGACAGCAACAGGAATTATTGGAGCAGTTGTAACTTTAATGGGATTATTAGCTTGGCCTGCGATGGTTAAAGCAGGATATGATAAAAAATTTGCATCAGGTATTATTTGTTCTGGAGGGTGCTTAGGAATTTTAATCCCCCCAAGTATTATGTTGATTGTTTATTCGGTTATTGCACAACTTTCCCCGCTAAGACTATTTGCAGCTGCTATTTTTCCAGGTTTATTATTGGCGGGTTTATATATTGCGTATGCAGTTTTTAGAGCTTGGTTAAACCCATCAATAGCACCTAGACCTCCTGAGGAGGATATACCGCCAAGAGCTGAAATTTTAAAAGAAGTTTTAGTATCTTTCGTACCTTTGTTTGGATTAATTATGTTAGTTCTTGGAACAATTTTAGCCGGGATTGCAACTCCTGCAGAGGCAGCAGCAGCAGGTGCATTTGGAGCTCTGATATTATCATGGTTTTATAAGACTCTTAAGTGGCAAAACTTTAAAGAGTCTGTGTTTTTAACTGCCAAAACAACAGCTATGATTATGTGGTTGTTTATTGGGTCTTGGACATTTTCATCGGTATTCTCTTACTTAGGGGGCCACGAAGTTTTTGAGCATTTCTTTACTTCAATCAATATTTCAACATGGCAGTTTTTAGTTATCACTCAAATCATAATATTTCTTTTAGGATGGCCGTTAGAGTGGACAGAGATTTTAATTATTTTTGTCCCTATATTTTTACCTCTACTAGAAATTTTTGGAGTTAATCCGTATTTCTTTGCAATGTTGATTGCTTTAAACTTGCAAACATCATTCTTAACTCCACCCATGGCGATGTCAGCATATTATTTGAAAGGAGTTCAAAAAACAAATGTTGAACTTTTACAAATTTTTAGTGGAATAATGCCATTCTTAGGGATCGTTATTTTTGCCATGTTCCTAATGTACATGTTTCCTGCAATAGCATTATGGCTGCCAGAAATGTTATTTGCACAATAAAAAAATGTCAGACATATTTTCGTTAAAAGTTGAGGAGCTTGCATCGAAAATCAAAGATGCCCAATTAACATCAGTCGAGATTTGTGAAAC
>CACBBX010000047.1 GCA_902537575.1 uncultured Pelagibacteraceae bacterium | reverse complement strand
TATAAATCAGGGCCTCTCTGCGGCTGCAAGGATTTTACCAATCATAGATCAAGAGAATAATATTAAAGATGCAATCAATGCTAAGCCTATTATTATAAAAAGCTCAGATATCAAATTCAGTAAAGTGAGTTTTAGTTATGAAAATAATAATGAAAAAACATTAAAATCAGTCAATCTAAGATTTGAAGGTGGAAAGATGACATCTCTAGTTGGACATAGTGGTTCGGGTAAATCAACAATACTTAACCTGATTCCAAGGTTTTATGATGCTCAATCTGGGGATATTACAATTGATGGTCAATCAATTTATGAGAGCACAATCAGCTCAATACGAAAAGAAATTTCAATGGTAAGTCAAGAAACCACTTTGTTTGATGACACTGTAATAAATAACATTAGATATGCCAAAGAAGATGCAACAGATGAAGAGATATATGAAGTTGCAAAATTGTCTTTTTGTGATGACTTTATAAACAATCTCCCAGATAAATATCAAACTCTAATTGGTGAAAATGGTGTAAGATTATCAGGTGGTGAAAAACAAAGATTATCTATTGCAAGAGCCATGATGAAGCAAAGTTCAATTATTTTGTTAGATGAGGCCACTTCCTCTTTAGACTCAGAGACAGAGGCTAAAATTCAGGAGGCTTTAAAAACCTTAACTAAAAATAAAACTACAATAGTAATTGCGCACAGACTTTCAACAATTTTAAATTCGAATAATATTTATGTAATAAATTCAGGAGAAGTGATTGAAAGTGGTGAACACAAAGTGCTAATGGTAAATTCTGAATTATATAAAAGTTTCTATGAAAATCAAATCCAAAAATAAAAATGTTTTTGCTTTATCAACTTATAATGTCACTTATATTATTAGTGTCACCACTAATAATAATTTATAGAATACTTAATAAAAAAGAGGATACAAAAAGATATATTGAAAAATTTAGTATACATACAAAAAAAAGAAGAGTAGGAAAATTAATTTGGTTTCATTGTGCAAGTGTCGGAGAAATATTAAGTATACTACCTTTGGTAAAATATTATGAAAAAAACAAAACTATTGATCAGATTTTAGTCACATCAGTAACACTAAGTTCCTCGAAAGTTTTTAAAAAATATAATTTTAAAAAAACAATTCACCAATTTTTTCCTATTGATCATATTTTTTTAGTTAATAAATTTTTAAATTATTGGAAACCAAGCTTATCTATTTTTGTAGATTCTGAAATATGGCCATACATGCTCAAAAAACTAGATAATAAAAATATCCCTATAATATTACTAAATGGAAGAATTACATATAAGACATTTAAGAAATGGATTATTGTTAGGTCTTTTGCTAAATCGATTTTTAAAAAAATATCATTCGCTTATCCTCAAAATCTCGAAACAAAAAAGTATTTAAAGAAACTAAGTGTTAAAAAAATAAATCTTATTGGAAATTTAAAATATGCTGAAAGTTATGAAAAAAATACAAGTCATACGAGCAACAATTTAAAATCTATTTTTAAAAATAAAAATGTATGGGTTGCATCTAGTACTCATGATGATGAAGAAGTATTTTGTGCCAGAACACACTTAGAATTAAAAAAAAGAGTCAGAAATCTAGTTACTATAATTATACCTAGACATATTCATAGGGTAAAGAATATCTTACAGATGTTAAAAAAATTCAATCTTAAAATTGCATTACATAGTTCTAAAATAAAAAATTTAAAAAATGCCGATATTTATATTGTTGATAGTTTTGGTGATACAAAAGTATTTCATAAAATTGGCTCATCTGTTTTTTTGGGGGGATCAATCATTAAAGGTAAAGGTGGCCAAAATCCATTAGAAGCAGCAAGATTTGGTGCAAAAATATTACACGGACCAAACGTAGATAATTTCACTGATGTATATAAATTGTTGAAGTCGCTTAATGTATCTAAAAAAATTAAATCTCCTAATGAACTTGCATCTTCAATAATCTTTAAAAAAAATAAAATAACTGGGAATAAAATTAAAAAAATTGGAGATAAAATATTAAAAAAAACTATAAATGAATTAGACACTCTAATTAATAATGAACCTAAAAAAAACCTAAGTTTTGGGATTATAAATACCCAAGTTTTTACGCACATTTGTTATCCCCAATAGCATTCATTATCCAAATTTTAAATAATTTAAGGATAAAACCAAAAATAAAAAAATTAAATATAAAAACTATTTGTGTGGGGAATATATATATTGGCGGAACTGGAAAAACCTCTTTGTGTGTAAAAATAAATAAAATTTTAAATGAAAAAAGAATAAAATCTTGCTTCATAAAAAAAAATTATCTAAATCAAATTGATGAACAGAAAATTTTAGATAAAAATGGTAAATTATTTTTAGCATCATCTAGAATTAAAGCAGTAAATCAGGCTGAAAAAGAAAATTACCAAGTTGCTATACTTGATGATGGACTACAAGATAAATCGTTGAATTATGATTTAAGTTTTGTTTGCTTTAATAATCTTAATTGGATAGGAAATGGAAAAACTATACCAGCTGGTCCACTAAGGGAAAGAATTGATAATTTAAAAAAATATAATCACGTAATTATAAATGGAAATTTAGAAAATAACGATAATTTAAAAAAAGAACTGCTTAAAATAAATTCAAATATAAATATTCACATAGGAAAATATGAACCAACCAACCTACACGAATTTGATAAGCAGGAAAAATATATTGCTTTTTCAGGTATTGGAAATCATAAAACATTTGTTTGCATGATAAAAAATAGTGGTTTGAATATTTGTGAAGATATAGAATTTC
>CACBBX010000046.1 GCA_902537575.1 uncultured Pelagibacteraceae bacterium | reverse complement strand
TGATTTTATTCCGTCTACTAAGTGATCTAAAGTTCCAACTCCACCAGATGCAATCACTGGAATATTTACACCAGATGATATCTTTTGCATTAGCTCAATATCATATCCTGACTGAGTTCCGTCTTTATCCATAGAAGTAACTAATAGCTCACCAGCTCCACACTTCTCCATTTTAGATGCAAATTCTAAAGCATTTATACCTGTTGGATTTCTTCCCCCATGAGTAAAAATTTCCCATCCATCATCTTTTCTCTTTGCATCAATTGCAACTACAATACATTGTGAACCAAACTTTATTGAACTATCTTCAACCACTTTTGCGTTTTGAACTGCAGCAGTATTAATTGACACTTTATCTGCTCCACAATTAAGTAGTTTGTTAATATCCTCAACGCTTCTAACGCCACCACCAACAGTTAATGGTACAAAACATTTCTTAGAGGTCTTATCTACGACATCATAAATGGTGTCTCTATTTTCATTGGATGCTGTAATATCTAAAAAGCAAATTTCATCTGCACCACCATCAGAATAAATTTTGGCCTGCTCGACAGGATCCCCCGCGTCCTTTAAATCTACAAAATTAATACCCTTCACCACACGACCGTTTTTAACATCTAAACAAGGTATTATTCTATTTTTAAGCATCTAATTCTTTAACTAAATCAACTAACTTTATATCACCATCGTATATAGCTTTTCCAACAATTATGCCCTCAATATTTTTGTTATTTAATTCTTTAGCCTTTTTAATGTCATCAATCGAAGAAACACCACCAGATATTATAACTGGACAATTTGAAATATCGGCAACTTTAAAAGTTTCCTTAAAATTTGGGCCTTGTTTCATTCCATCCTGATTAATGTCAGTATAAATTAATCTGCTAGCACCAAAGTCATTTACCTCTTTTAAAAAATCCAAAGTTAATTGATTGGAGTTTTCTTTCCATCCAGATACAGATAAATAACCATCTTTAGCATCTAAACCTAAGGCAATTTGATTTGGAAATTTTTCACAAGCTTCCTTCAAAAAGTTTTTATCTTTTATAGCTGCACTACCTAAAATTACTTTTTCAACACCACTATCAATATATTTGTGAATACTATCAATACTTCTAACTCCACCCCCAACCTCAATTTTTAAATCAAATTTCTTAACTATTTCTTGTATAATATCTAAATTTACTGTCTCGCCAGTTAAAGCTCCATCTAGATCAACCACATGTAAATTTTTAAAACCATGATCTTTATATTTTCCAGCTTGTTCAACTGGAGACATTTTGTATTCCGTTTTGTTATCAAAATCTCCTTTGATTAACCTCACACATTTTTTATCTTTAATATCTATTGCAGGAAATATTTTCATAAAAGTTAATTATTTTTCTTAAAATTAAACTTTCCGTAATCTTTAAAATTATCATAGGGTCTGCTTAAAAAGATAGTTAAATATAATCCCCCAATTGTTCCGATCCCTCCTATTATAGAGTTTAAAGGATATAGAATCCAATTATTAAGGTTTAGAGGATTTGTTATTAGAGTTGAGAACATCCATAACCACAAAAAAAGATATACAAAATAACTAGTAACAAAAATAAATGATGCCAAAATAGATAGATAAAATTTTTTTTGGGCTAAAAAACAGCTATATGCATACCAAAAAATAAGAATTATGTAAAATACTACTAGAAAGTTGGCTTTTTCAAACATCATATCTCAATAAAATTTTTGATTACTTTTAAGCCCATCTTATCGCTCTTCTCTGGGTGAAACTGTGTTCCAAAAATATTTTCTTTTTCAATAGAACAAACAATATTAGATGAATAGTCTGTAGTCGCTGAAACTACATTTTTATCATTTGGGACAAGTTCATAACTGTGTACGAAATACATATGAGAATTATTTTCGATATCTTTAAAAATCTTGCTGTCTTTCAGAATATTTATTTGATTCCAACCAATATGGGGAAGTTTATATTTTCCATTTTGATTATCTATTTTTAATACCTTGCCTGATATCCAACCTAAACCTTTGGTTTCTATTTCTTCATAGCCAATGTCCGCAAACATTTGCAATCCAACACAAATCCCAAGGAGTGGTTTTTTATTATTTATCGCAAAATCATTTAATGTATCAACCAAACCGCTGATATTGTTTAAAGCATCAACACAACTTTTAAACGAACCCTGCCCTGGTAAAACAACTTTATCTGAAGATTTAATTTTATTTAAATCTGCAGTTACCTCTATATTTACCTTATTTTTAGCAACTTCCTTAAAGGAATTTATTACTGAGCTTATATTGCCGGAGTTATAATCAACAATTGCGACATTCATTAAACTTATAATGAGCCTTTAGTTGATGGGATACTTTTTTTATTTCTAGGATCCATCTCTAAAGCATCTCTTAAAGATCTTGCTAAACCTTTATAACAAGACTCAATAATGTGGTGACTATTGTCCCCATAAATATTTTCAACGTGCAAAGTAATACCTGCAGATTGCGAAAAAGCTTGGAACCATTCTTTGAATAATTCAGTATCCATTTCTCCAAGTTTCTCAACTTTTAATTTAACTTTCCAAATCAAATAAGGTCTGTTTGACACATCAATTGCTACTCTGGTTAAAGTTTCGTCCATTGGAATAACTCTATGAGCATAACGTTTGATACCAACAAATTTTTTGGCAGCTTTTTTTAAAGCTTCACCAATTGCAATACCTGTGTCTTCAGTCGTGTGATGAAGATCAATGTGTGTATCTCCTTCAGGCTCTAAAACGTCCCCTGTACCAGAAATTATATAACTATTGCTTTTGTCTCCAACAGCCATTAATGCCTCTAATCTTCTTAAGTATTTGTCTGTTCGCCAATCTTTGGCTAACTCAACAGCAGCTCTTGATAAATTACCTGCGTGTTTTTCAAGCTTACCTTCTAATCTTTCAAATAAAGTTAATGCATCAGCTGTTGATCCTGCAAATCCAGCAACTACGTCTCTTTTTTCGATTTTTCTAACTTTCGAAGCAGTGC
>CACBBX010000045.1 GCA_902537575.1 uncultured Pelagibacteraceae bacterium | reverse complement strand
AAGAAATTCAAAAATATGATCTATCTATACAAGATGTTGTAAAAACAAAAAATCATTTTAGAAATCTAGAAAATATTATTGAAACTTATTTTGAGTTTCCACCAATTTTTAAAACAGAGTTTACTAGGTGGGGAGACTTATGGGAAAATGAAAATTATCCTACTCAAGAAGCACTTTTAAGTGATGAAAATATTAAATTGTATAGTGACATTTATAAAGAGAGTAATTCTTATAATTGGATGTGTTATCTTAAACTAAAAGTATAATTATTAAGCTGTATATAAAAAAAATCCCTAAAATCTCATTTTAAGGGTTTTGAATTTTTTTTTAAAAGGCTTTTAGTTTGGGTTTACATTCTCATTTCCAATAAAACAATAATCACTTATTTAATAAGTTCATTGCAGATTTTTTTTGGATTAAAAAAAAAGGGCAGTAAAAACTGCCCTTTTTGAATTTTGATTTGGGTTGGAACGATTACATCCCCATACCGCCCATACCGCCCATACCGCCCATGCCACCAGGCATACCACCAGGCATTCCACCTCCAGCTGCATCTTTTTCTTCAGGCTTATCTGCAATCATTGCTTCAGTAGTAACTAATAATCCAGAGATCGAAGCGGCATCTTGCAGGGCTGTCCTTACAACTTTTACAGGATCAATGATACCTTTAGCAAACATATCGCAATATTCTTCGCTTTGGGCATCATAACCATGAGTTTTCTTCTTCTGCTCTAACCACTGAACCATCTACGCCAGCATTTTTAGTAATTTGTCTAATAGGAGCCTCTAAAGCTTTTCTCACAAGTTCAACACCGGCTTTTTGATCGTCTCCTTTAGCTTTGACTTTTTCAAGATCTTGAGCAGCATAAAGAAGTGCACATCCACCACCTGTTACAATACCCTCTTCAACGGCAGCTCTTGTTGCATTTAATGCATCCTCAACTCTATCTTTTCTCTCTTTAACTTCCACTTCAGTTGCACCACCAACTTTGATAACAGCAACACCGCCTGCAAGTTTAGCAAGTCTCTCTTGAAGTTTTTCTCTATCATAGTCAGAAGTTGTTTCATCAACTTGTTGTTTGATTGATCCACATCTTGCTTCGATATCAGATTTTTTACCACTACCACTTACGATAGTACTATTATCTTTATCAACTTTAATTTTTTTACAAGAACCAAGATCATCAAGTTTAACATTTTCAAGTTTAATTCCTAAATCTTGTGAAATTACTTGTCCACCAGTTAGAATGGCAATATCCTCAAGCATTGCTTTTCTTCTATCACCAAATCCTGGAGCTTTTACAGCCACAACTTTTAATCCACCTCTTAATTTATTTACAACTAAAGTTGCTAAAGCTTCACCCTCAACATCTTCAGAAATAATCATTAATGGCCTTCCAGATTGTACAACTGCCTCCAAAAGAGGAACCATTGGTTGTAAGTTTGTTAGTTTGCTCTCATGTAATAATATATATGGATTATCTAACTCAGTAGTCATTTTATCACTGTTTGTAATAAAGTAAGGTGATAAATAACCTCTATCAAATTGCATTCCCTCAACAACGTCCAATTCCGTATCAATTCCTTTGGCTTCTTCAACTGTGATAACACCTTCGTTACCAACTTTTTGCATTGCTTTAGCAATCATTGAACCAATTTCTTTATCACCATTAGATGAGATTGTACCAACTTGGGCTATTTCATCACTATCCTTAACTTTTTTAGCAGATGAGATTAAATTTTCTTTTACAGCATCTACAGCTGAATCAATTCCTCTTTTCACATCCATTGGATTCATTCCAGCTGTAACATACTTAACACCTTCTGTGACAATAGCTTGAGCTAAAATAGTTGCTGTAGTTGTCCCGTCTCCAGCTTCTTCGTTTGTTTTACTAGCAACCTCCTTAACCATTTGAGCTCCCATATTCTCAAACTTGTCGTCTAGATCAATTTCTTTTGCTACCGATACACCATCTTTTGTAATTCTTGGGGCGCCGTAGGACTTATCCATTACAACATTTCTCCCTTTTGGACCTAAAGTGACTTTAACAGTATCAGCTAAAATATTCACACCTCTCATCATCGCCGCTCTTGCTTCAGCGTCAAATTTAATTAGTTTTGCCATTTTACTTTCTCCTTTAAATTAATTTACTTACCTGAAATACCCATAATGTCAGACTCTTTCATTATGCTGTATTCTTTACCATCAATTTTAACTTCAGTGCCTGACCATTTGCCAAATAGAACTTTATCTCCAACTTTAACGTCCATTGGAATTAATTTTCCATCCTCAGTCTTAGCACCACCACCAATAGCAACTACTTTTCCTTCTTGAGGTTTTTCTTGAGCAGTATCTGGGATGATAATTCCACCAGCAGTTTTTTCACTACTATCTAATACCTCTATTAACACTCTGTCGTGTAACGGTTTGAACTTCATAAATCTCCTTTATAATTCTATCTAAAATATTGACTTCATATAGATATTACGCTGTCTATTTCAAGATTAGATATTCAAATACATGCTAATAATGCTAGGAAATTAAGGATTTTATGGTTTATACCTTAAATAATGACTAAAAATTTAGATAATGATGGGCTTAGTTCAATTGCCGATAATTATGATCTATTTTATATAGATTTATGGGGAGTTATTCATAATGGTATAGAACTTTATCAGGATGCAATTAACACCCTTAAAGAGCTTAAAAAAAATAACAAAGATTTTGTTTTATTGACTAACGCACCAAGACCAAATGATACTGTAAAAAATTTTTTAAAAAAAATGGGATTGGAAGAACAGTTTAGAAAACATGTTTTTACATCTGGAGAAGCCGCACTTAATTATCTAAAAAAATCATATTTATCCAAAAAATTTTTTCATATCGGCCCACCAAGAGACTTTGACTTATTTAATCCTTTTAAAAAAAACAAATCAAGTGATCTAGCTGAAAGTGAATATTTATTATGTACTGGGCTATTTGATAATCATGACAAAGATTTAAATTATTATAAAAATATACTTGAGGCACATACCCATAAAGAGATGATATGTACCAACCCTGATTTAATTGTTGATCGAGGAAATATTAGAGAATTGTGCGCAGGTTCAATTGCTATGGTTTTTGAAAAAATTGGTGGAAAAGTAGTATATTTTGGAAAACCTTATGCTGAAGTTTATAATCAATCAATTGATAATTTTAAAAAAAAAACTTTAGCTATAGGAGATAATTTAAATACTGATATTAAAGGTGCTAATTTATTGAATTACGATTCTTTGTTAATTTCTAATGGTATTCATAAATTAGAAATATTTAATAAAGGTATTTCAGAGGTTTCAAAGGAATATGAAACAGTTGTAAACTTTATTCAGTCGGATCTTAAATGGTAAATTTATATAAAAATTTTAATATAAAAAATAAACATAAAAACTCGTTAATTTTAATTGGAAATTTTGATGGTGTACATTTAGGACATCAAAAATTATTCAAATTAGCTAAATTATA
>CACBBX010000044.1 GCA_902537575.1 uncultured Pelagibacteraceae bacterium | reverse complement strand
TGTTTTGCGCCGATGTATCGACCTCCTCAAATTTTTTGCCATTATTTAAAGCATTATTTAAAATATTTTTAGAGTTGTTCGTAAATTCTTGATTATTAAAGTTTTTGTATGCAAAATTTATAACAATTGGTGCAGCATAAAAAAACAATACCATAGTTAAAGCACTTAAAGAAAATCTCGTAAAAGTGTTAAAGATTTTATTTTTAATTCTTTTATGTTTTTTTTTTATTTTGGAATTCATAATTTAAATAGCAATCACCTCTTTGATCTCAGGTAAATAATGACATAATAGATTTTGAACACCCTGTTTTAAAGTCATAGTGGAACTAGGACATCCAGAGCAACTACCTTGTAATTGTACTTTAACAACACCATCTTTGTATTCTTTAAACTTTATATCTCCACCATCTCTAGCAACAGCAGGTCTTATTTTTTGATCCAGGATTTTTACTATTTTTTGCTCTATTTCACTTAAGTCAGATTCCTGTTTTTTTAAATTTTCATCAATAACAAATTCTTTTCCATCGGAATAAAAATCATTAATTAATGAAATGACAATGTGCTTTATTTCATCCCAGTTTTTCTGTTCACTCTTGTTAACTGATATAAAGTCTTGTCCTAAGAATACACCTTCTACTCCACTAACAGATAGAATGTTTCTTACTAATTCATTATTAATTTGATCCTTATTGGTAATTTCATAAGGACCGCTATTAGAAACTTTTTTCCCAGGAAGAAATTTCAATGCATTTGGATTCGGTGTTAATTCAGTTTGTACAAACATAAATTATATATAGTTTATATTTTGGAAATTAAAACTTGATATTAATTTATCGTTAAAAACCCACAATTTCTTTTATATTTTTGATCTTTTGTGATGCGATTTTATTAGCTTTTTCAACTCCATCTAGAAGGATAGAATCAAGATATGATTGTTCTTGAAGTAATTTTTTTATCTCTTCAGATATTGGAATAATTTTATTGACTAATAGCTCAGATAATTCTTCTTTAAATTCTGAAAAATTTTTGCCTGCAAATTTTTTTATAGAAGAATCCAAAGTGGAATTACTTAAAGTAGCAAAAATTCCTAATAGATTTTGTGCCTCTGGTCTTCCCTCAAGTTCTTTCGCTTCTTTTGGCATTGACAACGGATCTGTTTTGGCCTTTTTAATTTTATTAATAATTTGATCTTTATCATCTGTTAAGTTTATTCTACTTAAATCCGATAACTCGGATTTACTCATTTTTTTTGACCCATCCTTTAAACTCATAATCCTAGAAAATTCTTTTTGAATTAAAGGTGCTGGAACTTTTAAGAAATCTTCTACACCAAAGTCATTATTAAATTTTTGAGCTATATCTCTACATAATTCTAAATGTTGCTTTTGATCATCTCCTACAGGTACATGAGTAGAGTCATACAATAAGATGTCCGCTGCCATAAGAATAGGGTAAGAATATAATCCAATACTAGCCTTTTCCTTATCTTTTCCAGCTTTTTCTTTAAATTGTGTCATTCTATTTAACCACCCCATTCGAGCTACACAACTTAAAATCCAAGCACCTTCAGAGTGAGCTGCTACACTTGATTGATTGAAAATTATACTTTTCTTTGGGTCTATCCCACTCGCGATAAATGTTGCTACTGTTTCTCTAATGTTTTTTTTTAATTCCTTTGGTTCTTGCTTGACCGTTATTGCATGCAAATCTACTACACAAAAAATACATTTGTTTTCGTTATCTTTATTTAATTCAACAAAATTTTTAATTGCTCCTAAATAATTACCTAGATGAAGATTACCAGTAGGTTGAACACCAGAAAATATTTTTTTACCCATAAAGTTAATACTTTAGTTGAATATCGGTAAATTTAAAAGCTTTGATAAAATAGGAAATAACGAGGTAAGACATTAGGCCTAATAATACTGATAATATCAAATAAAAAGATTTATATCTTTGTTCAAATGCAAGCTCATTTTGAAACAAATCTAATAAAAATTGAAATACAAAACCCATTAGAATTGAAGAGACAACTATTTTAATAAACTTTAGTATAAACATTTTATTAAATGAAAAAAAATTTTTATTTTTTAAAAATATAAATAATAGTATTCCGTTAAACCAAGATGATATTGTTGTTGCAATGGGTATTATTATAAAACCAATCTCATTAAAATAATAAATACTTATTAAAATATTCAAAACCACAGAAACTAAAGAAATATAAAAAGGCACCTTTGTATTATGATTTGCGAAAAAAAAACTTGAGAATACTTTGATCAAAGCAAATGCTGGTAAACCTAATGCAAAGTAAAAAAGAGCTAAACTTGTATTTGAAACTGAGTTTAAATTAAATGATCCATATCCAAATAACGCAGAAATTATTTGTTCAGAGCCAAGGATTAATGCTACCGATGCTGGCAAACTTAGAAATAAACTTAACTCAAGTGCTTTGTTTTGAATTAGCAAAATCTTATTTTTTTTCTTGGATTGAATATGTTTTGATAATTGAGGCAGTACAACCACTCCAATTGCAATTCCAGCTATTGCTAAATTTATTTGATATATCCTATCAGCATAGTACAGATAGGAAACTGCACTTGTCTGAAATGAGGCAATAATAGTTCCAACTAATATGTTTATTTGCGTAACACCTGACGAAAAAATACTCGGTAATAATTTTTTAAAAAATATTTTGACTTTATTAGTTATTTTAATTTTAATATTAATTTTAAGAGAGTAATGTTTTCTTACGAATCTATATAAAAATAATAATTGTAATAGACCTGCTAAAGAAACACCGTATGATAAATAATATACTAGTGTGTCCCCTAAAGAACTTGAAAATAAAAGAACTAAAACTAATACAATATTTAATATTATGGGTGCTCCTGATGCAGCTGCAAATTTATTATGTGAGTTCAAAATGGCTGCAAAAAATGATGCGATACAAATAAAAAATAAAAATGGAAAAGTAATACGTGTCAACGTTATTGCTATTTCCATTTTATAAATATCATCCACAAAGCCTGGCGCGATAAGAGAAACAAATGCAGGCATAAATAGTTGAACAATAAATGTAATTAATAACAAGCTTAGAAATAAAAGATTAAAAATGTCATTTGCAAATTTATTAGATTGCTTCTTGCCCTTAACCATTTCTGAAGCATAACTGGGAACAAAAGCAGCATTAAAAGTTCCTTCAGAAAATAATCTTCTAAAGGTGTTTGGAATTCTAAACGCAACAAAGAAAGTATCCGCTAACAAACCGGTTCCTAGAAAGATTGCTATTAAAATATCTCTTAAATATCCAAGTAATCTACTTATGATCGTATAAAAACCAAATGTGCCTGTTGACTTAATTAAGTTCATAAATCATATTAGTCTTAAATTTACCTCAATTGTACACTTATTGTAACAGATGAAAAAAACAAAGATTGATCATTACACAGATAAAGAAGCTTTAGATTTTCATAAACAGAAAAAACCTGGCAAGATTGAGATTATTTCCTCAAAAAATATGATTACTAAAAGAGATCTTGCACTTGCATATTCACCTGGAGTTGCGGCTCCAGTAAAGGAAATCAGTGAAAATCCAGAAACTGCTTATGACTACACAAGTAAAGGAAATTTAGTGGCTGTTATCAGTAATGGTTCAGCTATTTTAGGAATGGGAAATTTAGGTGCACTAGCTTCAAAACCAGTAATGGAGGGAAAAGCAGTTTTATTTAAAAGATTTGCTGACATAGACTCAATAGATCTTGAAATAGACTGTAAAGATTCTAAAGAAATTATTAACTCTATTAAAAATTTTGCTCCAAGTTTTGGTGGAATTAATTTAGAGGATATAGCTGCGCCAGATTGCTTTATAATTGAGCAAAAATTGAAAGAAATTTTAGATATTCCAGTTTTTCATGATGATCAGCATGGCACTGCAATAATTACAACAGCTGCATTGATAAATGCTCTTGATATCAGTGGTAAATCAATAAAAAAAATAAAAGTTGTTGTTAATGGTGCTGGAGCATCTGCACAAGCATGCACAGAAT
>CACBBX010000043.1 GCA_902537575.1 uncultured Pelagibacteraceae bacterium | reverse complement strand
AAAAACAAGAAGATTTAAAATTTAAATTAAAAGAAGAGACATTAAAAGAAGAAATCAAAATTGAAAAACAAAGAACGAAAGACATAAAATTATTTTTACGAAAAGAGCAAGCATTATTAAGAATTGAACAGGCTGAGAAACAAAAACAATTTTTACAAAAATTAAGATTAGATAAACAAATTGAAAAATTTAGAGTTAGAGAAGTTAAAGAATTAGAAAAACTTGAAAAAATTTCTTTAAAAGAGAAAAGGGAGGATTATGCAGGCCTTCAACAAAGAATAGAAAAATTAAAAGAAAAATATCGAATAATAAGAGACCAAAAAATTAAGGAAAGGGTAGAGGCTCTAGGAGTAAAAATTCAAGGAGATGAAGATAGAGAAACGCTTCTTAAAAAAGAAAAAGAATACACAATAGCTAGACAAAAAATAGAATTTTCTTTGGAAAGTTTTTACAGAAGTGCTAGTAGTTTAGTTTTCCAATTAAACAAAAGACACGTAACAAGACATATGTCGATTTTCAGATGTATTGATAGAAGATTTGAGACAGGTGAGATTTTTGTTAAATGGGATGAAGCAGCTGATGATGAATGGTTATTATTGATATACATTAAAAATAATTCTCCAGACGAAGGTATAGTGATTGAAGATAAAACAAATCCTGAAAAAAATATTTCTCATGAATTCAAAAATAATGAAATTTTTAAAGCCTCAGACACCATGGTAGACTCTTTGACTCATTTAATAGCTAGAAATAGAGCCAAAAATAGCAATTAATAGAACTGAATACATTTGGTAGTATTAATAATGCTTTTTGGAATTATTTTAATGGTTACACTGTTCATAATTTTAACTTACGTTCTTTCATGGATAAAGTATTTTAATAGTCTGGATCCTAGACTAGGTCAATCAACTTGGCGGTGGAGTTACGACTACCCTGTAATTGGAGTAAGAGACTTTTCAGATTTAGATGATAGAGAGTTTGTTAGGTTAAGAAGAAAAAGAAATCGAATAATAACATTGATGTACTCAATTGTATTAATAATGTTTATGCTTTCAATGTCATTACTAAGTGAAATAATGATATTTTTTTTAGCTTAGCTTTTTAATTGTTTCTTATTTTTCAGATATAGAAAATAAGCAACAATTTCATATCCATAATTAAAAATTGTAAAAATTATAGGAAGTTTAAAAAATTTATATAAAAATCTATATTTAGGTATTTTCTGCCAAACATACAAAAAAGCTTCAGCTCCCTCTAAAACTTTATCATTATCTTTAACATGTAACCGTCTTAAGAGCTGCCTGTCATCTTTATTAGTCTCCTTTTCTGCCAGTTCATTATTGGTTATATCGATCCAATCTATCTCTTCTATTTTTTCTTTTTTATATAAGTTGATTTCAGATCTACAAATTTTACAGGAATTGTTGAAATAGACTTTCATATAACAATAGTTATCCTTTAACAGATTTTTGTACATGTGTAAAAAGAGCAGTTGAAAAGAGAATATAAACCTTTATTTAACTCTTATGAGTAATTTCTTTGATAATTCAGATTTGGCAAGAAAAGATGCTGAAAATATAGTATCAGATACTTTAAAAAATTGTGATGATGGAGAATTGTATTTGGAGGATTCAAAATCAGAGTCAATTATCTTAGATGATAATAAGATTAAGAGTTCAAACTATAGTTCTGATTTAGGATTTGGATTTAGAGCTGTATCTGACGATGTAGTCGCTTATTCTTATTCAAACGAAATATCAAAAGACTCCTTAAAAAGTTCATCAGAAAATCTACGGTCAACTCTTAAATCAGTCAAAGGCACTTATAATACCGAGATACCAAAATCTAACAAAAAATTTTATAGCGATATAAATCCTATAGAACAAAAAACTTTAAACTCTAAGCTAGAAGTCTTAAATAAAGTAAATGATTACTTAAGAAAAAAAGATGCAGCTGTAAAACAGGTTACAGCAAATTTTTTAGGTGAACATAAGTCAGTAGAAATAATCAGATCAGGTGGTGAGGCTATAACAGATATCAGGCCATTAATTAGATTTAATGTTTCTGTAATGCTTGAAAAAGATGGAAGAAAAGAAACAGGTGTTTATGGCATTGGAGGCAGACAGGCTTACGATAATTATTTAAAGAATGACAACTGGAAAAGTGTATGTGAAGAAGCTTATAGAATTGCTTCAGTTAACTTGGAAAGTAAACCTGCACCAGCTGGTGAAATGAAAGTAGTCTTAGGACCAGGTTGGCCAGCAATACTAATTCACGAAGCAATAGGACACGGTCTAGAAGGTGATTTTAACAGAAAAAAAACATCAGCATTTCATAACTTAATGGGGCAGAAAGTTGCAAGTGAAGGTGTCACAATTGTTGATGATGGCACTATTGATAATAGAAGAGGCAGTCTCACAATAGACGATGAGGGTACACCAACTGAAAGAACAGTTTTAATTGAGAATGGAATTTTAAAAAACTTTATGCAAGACAGATTAAATGCACGTTTAATGAACACAAGGTCAACTGGTTCAGGAAGAAGAGAAAACTATCGACACATAGTTTTACCTAGAATGAGAAATACTATGATGTTAAGTGGCAACCAAACTCAAGATGAGATGATCAAATCTGTTGATAAAGGTATTTTTGCTGTCAGCTTTGGGGGTGGTCAAGTAGATATTACCTCAGGAAAATTTGTTTTTAATTGTACAGAAGCATACGAAATTATTAATGGAAAAATAGGTTCTCCAATAAAGGGAGCGACATTAATAGGAGATGGTCCATCAATTTTAAAAGAAGTTTCAATGGTCGGTAATGATATGATGTTAGACCCTGGTATAGGCACATGTGGTAAAGCTGGGCAAGGAGTTCCTGTTGGTGTAGCACAGCCATCAATATTAATTGACAAAATGACAGTGGGTGGAACAAAACTATAATTAATGATTAAAGATCAAGATTTCTTAGAAGCTAAAGCTGCCTACTGTCTAGATGTTGCAAAAAAAATTGGAGCTACAGATGCAAGTGTTACAATAGGTCATTCTATTTCTGAAACAGTCAATTTTAGAAATAAAAATTTAGATGAGTCCAATCGGTCTGATGGATTAGCGTTTAGTATAGATACTTATATTGGTAAAAAAAAATCTTCAATTTCCTCATCAAATTTATTAGATGAAAATTTAGATATACTTATAGAGAAATGTTATGAAACAACTAAAATTACACCAGAGGATGAGTTTAATTCATTACCGGATAAAAATCTACTTGCAGATAATCTTAAAGATTTAAATATTTATGATAACACCCATATTGATAATGATAAAAAAATTAACTATTTAAAAGAATTAGAAATTACAGCATCAGAGGATAAAAAAATAATAAACACAGAATCCAGTTTTACTGAAAAAAAAACTAATTTTATTTTAGCAAATAGTGATGGTTTTTGTAGTGGTTATAAAACATCTTCATTCACGACATCATGTGTAGCAGTTGCTAAAGACGAAAACAGTATGGAAAGAGATTATGAATATTCAAGTAAAAGATATTTAGATGATATCAAAGATCCCCAGACCTTAGGTAAACTGGCAAGTCATCAGACAATTAGAAAATTAAGTCCAAAAAAAATAGGAAGCGAAAAATTAAGTATCATATTCGATAAGAGAATTGCAAAAGGTATGCTCAGTGCTTTTGCAAGTGCAATTTCATCCTCTGCAATTGCTAGAGGAACTTCATTTCTTAAGGACAAGATTAATGAGCAGATATTTTCTAATTCTATAAATATAATTGATAAACCAGATATAATTAGGGGTTTAGGCTCAAAAAATTTTGACTCAGAGGGCATTAAATCTGAAACTCTCAATCTAGTTAAAGAGGGTGTGCTTAAAAATTATCTTGTAGATACTTATAATGGTAGAAAACTAAACCTTCAATCAAATGGAAGAAGCGGAGGTACTACAAATTTGTATTTTGAGAATGGAAAACAAAGTTATCATGAGCTGTTAAAAACTAACTCAAAATGCATTTATATTACAGAAACAATAGGCCATGGCAGCAATCTTGTAACAGGAGATTACTCTGTTGGAGCAACAGGGTTTTTAGTAGAAGATGGTGAATTTAAATATCCAATAAATGAAATTACAATTGCAGGAAATTTTAAGGATATGTTTAAAAATATATTTTTAGCAGATGACTTAGATTTTGAATATTCAACAAATTCTCCAACTATGATGATTGAGGGCATGACGGTTGCAGGTAAATGAGTAGTTTTTGTGTAATTGGCTCAGGAATTTCTGGAGCAACCATTGCAAAT
>CACBBX010000042.1 GCA_902537575.1 uncultured Pelagibacteraceae bacterium | reverse complement strand
GGTCTTAAATTTAGATCGATTTTTAATTTATTTGAAATTTTTTTATCACCATTAAATAATTCATTAAATGGTTTTTTTAACATTTTTCTTCTGTGATTAAAAAAAATTCTCGTAACTTTCTCTAAGTTTTTTGGATTTCTAATGTTAAAAAATTTATTCTTTGGCGTAAAATATAACAATGAGCTATCTATTTTAGGACGTGGATAGAAAGATTGGGGCTTAATATCACAAACTTTTTCAACATGTAATTTCCAATTTGTCAAAATTGATAATCTTCCATAGTAGCGTGTATTAAATTTAGCAATAATTCTTTCTGCAACTTCTTTTTGAAACATTAAAACAAGACGATCAAACCAAAAGGAATCTTTTAAATTTAATATCCATTTAATTAAAATTTCTGTTGAAATATTATAAGGAAGATTACCAAATACAGTTACTTTTTCTTTTATAAGTGAAGTTTCGTCAATATCTAAAATATCATCATTGATTATATTTAGCTTATCTTTAAACTTAACCTCAAGATTTTTAGCTAAGTAGTTGTCTTTCTCAACAACATAAATTTCTTTAGGTCTCTGTTTTATAATGAAAGATGTTAAATTTCCTGTGCCAGGACCTATTTCAAGAATATTTTTTCCCTCTATCGGTACTAAATCAGTAATTTTTTGTAAAATATTTCTATCAATTAAAAAATTTTGTCCTAAGCTCTTTTTGGCTTTAATCAATTTTTATCCAAAAATTTGAAAGCTTGAATTAAACTTAAAGGATTAGATATATTCTTTCCAATCATACTTATGTTAGGTCCATGATCAGGAGAAATTCTAAAAAACGGTAATCCAAGTGTAATATTAATAGCATCATATTCATAAAGTGTCTTAATAGGAGTTAAAACTTGGTCATGGTACATGCCCAATATAACATTGTATTTCTCCCTATTTTTGCTCAGAAAAATAGTATCAGCAGCAAAAGGACCATAAACTTTAAGTTTTAATTTAGACAAATATTTTACTGCAGGAGTAATAATTTTTTCATCCTCATTAAATTTATTTATACTTTCGCAATGGGGATTTAAACCTAAGACTGCAATCTTAGGTTTAATATTTCTATACTTAACATAAAATTCATTAATTAGTTTAACTTTTTCAATTATATTTTTTTTTGTTATTTTTTTAGAAACTCTATTAATGGGAACGTGAGTGGTAAGAGGACATACTGATAATTTATTATTGTATATTAGCATTGCAAATTTTTTAGTCAGAAACTTTTTCGAGATGTATTCTGTCATACCTAAATATTTTTTTTTTAAAAAGTTTTTTTTACTAATAGGACCATTAATAAATTTATTTGTATATCCAGACTTAATTATTTTAAAAGCTACATCTAAACACTCTTTAATGTAATTACTTACATTTTTTAAGTTTTTAGAGTTACTTAATTTTCCGTAGTATTCCACATTTATAAGATTAATACATTTATTATTTAATTTATAATCACCTAAATTTTTAATATGATTGAGTGTATTTATTTTTTTTTTAAAATTGAGTTTATTCATTTCTCGAATTAATAATCTTCTTGAACAAATTAATATTACTGGAGATTTTATTTTATATTCTTTTAAAGATTTGAAGAAAATTTCAAACAAAATACTATTAGGTTCACCTTGTACAATAACTATAGGTTTATACATCACTTATAATTATATTTTTTAAAATTTTATTCAAATAAACTTCAGAGAAATTTTTTAATTGATTATTTTTCTTATTTTTAATCATTCTATTTAACTCTTCTTCAAAATTAATTTTTGATTTTTCTTCTTTAATATCATTAATTTTAATTATTAAAAATCCACCTGGCACTCTTATTGGATTTATATATTGACCTTTGTTAATTTTAGTAAGTTTGTTTTGTATTTTTTTATTTAAAGTTTTGAAATTAATCCATCCCAGATTTCCACTTACCTTAGAACTTTCAGAAATACTGTATAATAATGCTGCATCCTCAAAACTATTATTATTAATAGTTTGCTTAATTAAATTAAATTTAGACTCTACATTTTCATTTTCTTCAATACTAAATACTATTTCTGAAAGTAAATATTTTTTTTGTTTTATATCTTCAGATTTCGAAAGTTCGGTTCTAATTGCCTTTTCGTCAATTTTAATATTATTTTGGTATTTAGCATAAACTAGTTGTTTCCACATATATTCCGTAGTAATTTTTTTAATAACGGTATTTAAGCTTGTTTCGTAATTACCTAAATGAGACACAAACTCCTCGATATTTTCAAATCCAAATTTATTATAAGTATTTTTTAACAAAGCATTTTGTTCACTTTCATTTAACTTTATTTCTTTAAAATATTTTAAAAGTTCAATATTTTTTATTTTATGTCTAATTAATGAATTTTTTGCTATTTGAACTATTTCCTTATTATCAAGCTTTTTAATATCTGAATTTATAGATTTTAAGTAATTGATTTCTTTTGAAATATCTATGGTAGTTACTATTTCATCATTCAATTTAAATAATATTTTATTTTCTATGGAGTAAGATTTATTAAAATTTACCAAAACAATAATAAATAGAATAAATAATGATTTCTTAATCATCTAAGCCTATCAAAACTTTCTCTATCCACACTGTGCTCGTAAGTAGTCAAAGGAAATAAAGTTATACTAAAAAATAAATTTTCTGTAGGTTTCAGTTCTCTATCATTATAGTAAGTTTTATTGTATTTTATACTAGCTACTAAACAATCATTTTGATATTCGTACACAAGGTCATAGTATTCAGTCAAATTTAATTTTCTATTTCTTCTTGTTTTAAAAAGTATAGTATTTTTTTCATTAAAATCATAACTTGTTGTATTTTCTAAAAAATTTGTATCGCCTGTAAAGCCGTTTTCTTCTATAAAATTAAAATTAGTTTTGAAGTTTTTAACATTCAATGTTGCATTCACTGAATTGTATTCAAATTTATCATAATTATTATCTAGTATAAAATCATAATCTAAAACTAAATATTCATTTAGATTATTGGTAATAGAACCAAATAAATTAGAATTTTTTTTGTTTAAACTTGAGGTTGTTGGTATAAAATTATCTTCATGTTCTCTAAACGATGATGCTAATTTAAACTCAAAAAATTTATTTATATCTTTTAGCTTTTCTCTCTTATATTCAATTCCTAAAGTTAATGATTTTCCTGACTCAAAAGAATCTGATAAACCAAGCCTATTTATATCAAATATATTATCAGTTGTAACCTTACGATCAGAGTTTGAATGATTTTTCATATCACTCGGATTGATTCTTAACGAAAGTTTTGGTGTTAATAAATCTGAATATTCATTAGTTATTTTTTTTAAAGGTAAACTAGAATTTAATTCAACAATATTCATTAACTCCATTTGTGGACTTGATTTATATTTATTTGTATTTTTTCCTAAAGTTCCCAGATTCTTAAAATAAATATTATAATTATTTAAAAAACCAAGATTAGATATCAAATTATTACTTTTGTATTCTAAATCATTAATGACCCTAGTTTCTAAGTTATTAGTATTTCTTAGATTATTATCCCCACTGGATCTTAATTCAAGACTACCATTAAAAAAGTTATCATTTAAAGTTTTGTTAAAATCATAATGTGGTAATACATATTGATATCGATCACTGTTTTGTAATTGCAAGTTTTCAAAAGCCTGTAAACCAGTAGCAAAATTAAAATCATCATGATCAAGCTCAAATTTAATTTCACTAGTTAAATTATTTTTATCGTTCGGTTTTAGCTCACTCTCTGTATCAATTAAATTTGTATCAAATACTTTTAAATAAGTATCATTTGATACTTTTTGGATAGATAAAAATAAATCACTTTTATTATAATTTTTAAAATTTAAATCTGATTTGAACTTTGCAAATAAGTGACTAATACTGTTCTTATTTGCTGATGAGCTTGATTTGTAACCTTTTGTTAAACTAAAATCAGCTACAAGAGATGAGTTTAAATTAATTTGACGATACTCATTTCTAAACATTTGCATATTACTGTCAAAAAGTGTTGGTCTAAATGTAAAATCTTTATTTTCAGAAATTACATGAAAATAGGGCAAGTAAATAGACTCACCCAACACATTTGAGCTATTTATTTGAGGCTTTAATAAGCCTGATTGCCGATCAACTGATGGATCAGGGTGAAAAAATTTAGGAAAGTATATTATTGGTTTATCATAAATTCTGAGTAATGCATTATTATATGATATTATCTTTTTATTTTTATCATGAATAATTTTTTCTGCACTTATTGACCAAGGTGGACAAGAATCAGTATCCCCACAACTTGTAAAAACACCTTTGTTTACAGTAGTAATATTGTTAAAGCTTGAAGAGGAAACTCCATATAATCTAGGTTTATTGTTTTTTTTGCCAAACACTTCTTGGTGAATTTCTATTTTTGTATCTTTTCCAATCAACTCATTATTCTCAAAATTGATTATTGCATTTGAAAAAAAAATTTTATCACTTTTGG
>CACBBX010000041.1 GCA_902537575.1 uncultured Pelagibacteraceae bacterium | reverse complement strand
GGTCTCGTTCTCCATTATCTTAATTATTGAGTTCAACCTTTTTTTAACATCGTTGGTTTCGAAAATTTGCTGTTTTTCAGAAATTGAAGCTGATATGTGGGATGCTATATTGTCTGCAATTTGAGATGGGTCTTTTAATTGCTTAATGGTATTTATTGTTTCATTAGAAATTTTTTTATTTACTGAAGTAAGCTTCTCAAGTCTTCTTAAAGCTGTAGCTGCTAATGGAAATAAATCCTCATCTTTAGATGAAATATCGTTGAAATATGTATAATCACAAGTGATAAATTTTTCATTATCTTTAAAATCTAAAATTTTAACTCTTTTTATTCCTTCAACTAAAACTTTTACTGTACCATCTGGTAATTTAAGTAATTGTAAAATATTACCTTCACAACCATACATAAATACATCAGTTTTACTTGGATCATCAATTTCAGAATTTTTTTGAGTGACCAGGATAATTTTTTTATCCTTTTTCATAACTTCATTTAATGCAGAAATAGATTTATCTCTTCCAACAAATAATGGAATAACCATACTTGGAAAGACAACGATGTCTCTTAAAGGAAGTAGCGGTAATGCGATTTTAACATCCATAATTATAATATGGATATTATATTTTAATTTGCAATAGGTTTTTGCTAGTTATTATGGATATTAAGCCGCTGTTGTCTTATTTGACTTAGATTTATTGTCACCTTTTGAATGAACCAATATAGGTTGGGATTGACCTTTTGCAGCACTGGCATCAACAATTACTTCATCTATATTTTCTTGACTTGGTAAGTCATACATTGTTTTTAACAAAATATTTTCCAAGATTGATCTTAATCCTCTTGCACCTGTCTTTTTCTTAATCGCTTTTTGAGCTATCTCTTTAAGAGCATTTTCCTTAAAAATTAATTTAGCTCCATCTAATTTAAATAATTCTTGATATTGTTTGGTTAAAGAATTTTTTGGCTCTTGTAATATTTTTATTAAAGATTTTTCATCTAGATCTTCAAGAGTTGCAATCATTGGGAGTCTACCTATAAATTCAGGGATTAATCCAAATTTTAACAAATCCTCTGGTTCAAGCCCTTTCATCCACTCACCAGTTTTCTTATCTTGAGTATTTTTTACATCAGCACCAAAACCAATTGAAGTTCCTTTATCTCTTTGGGAAATTATTTTATCTAATCCAGCAAAAGCGCCTCCACAAATAAACAATATATTTGTTGTATCAACTTGTAAAAATTCTTGTTGAGGATGTTTTCTTCCACCTTGTGGCGGCACGCTAGCAACAGTGCCTTCCATAATTTTAAGTAAAGCTTGTTGAACACCTTCACCTGAAACATCTCTTGTGATTGATGGATTTTCAGATTTCCTACTTATTTTATCAACTTCATCAATATACACTATCCCCCTTTGGGCTTTTTCTACGTTGTAATCGGAAGCTTGTAATAACTTTAAAATAATATTTTCAACGTCCTCACCAACATAACCAGCTTCGGTTAATGTAGTTGCGTCAGCCATAGTAAATGGAACGTCTAAAATTCTTGCAAGTGTTTGTGCTAATAAAGTTTTACCACAACCTGTAGGGCCTACTAAAAGTATATTTGATTTAGCAAGCTCAACATTTTTACTTGTCTTACTCTCATAATTTAATCTTTTATAATGATTGTGAACTGCTACAGATAAAACTTTTTTTGCATGAGCTTGTCCAATTACATAATCATCTAACACAGTACAAATTTCTTTAGGTGAAGGAAGTCCGTCTTGATGTTTAACAAAAGTATCTTTACTCTCTTCTTTGATAATGTCCATGCATAACTCAACACACTCATCACAAATGAAAACAGTTGGTCCAGCAATTAATTTCCTGACTTCGTGCTGACTCTTTCCGCAAAAAGAACAGTAAAGAATATTTTTATTATTTGTTGTCATAATTTTATAAACGAATCAATTAACTACTTTATTATAGATGACTCCTAATAATCAAGTTTGGATTAATTCTAACTCAACATATTGTATACTAAGATCTTTTTTCTACAACTTCGTCAATAAGACCAAATGATTTTGCCACGTCAGCTGTCATGAAATTATCTCTCTCAAGTGCAGATTTCACTTCCTCAACACTCTTGCCTGTATGTTTTGAGTAAATTTCATTTAATCTTTTTTTCAATGATAAAACTTCATTCGCATGTATCTCAATATCAGTAGCTTGACCTTGAAAACCAGCTGAGGGTTGGTGAACCATTATTCTAGAATTTGGTAATGAAAATCTTTTTCCTTTAGTTCCAGCTGCTAATAAAAATGATCCCATCGATGCAGCCTGTCCAATACACAAGGTTGAAATATCAGGTTTTACATATTGCATAGTATCATAAATACCAAGTCCTGCTGTTACTAATCCGCCAGGACTATTAATGTATAAATAAATTTCTTTTTTAGGATCCTCAGCTTCTAAAAATAATAATTGAGCAGTAACTAGTGAGGCAACATTATCGTTAATTTGACCTGTTAAAAAAATTATTCTTTCTTTTAAAAGTCTTGAATAAATATCATATGCTCTCTCACCTTTATTAGATTGCTCAACAACCATTGGAACAAGGTTGCTCATGTATTCAGATAATTTTGTTGTCATAATTGATTCGATCTCACTTATACAACTTGGGATTACTTTTTGCTAACTTTTTTTGTTTTTTTGCCAGTTGGCTTTGATTTTGCTGTTTTTGCTGAAGGTTTTTTTTCTTTAGCAGTTTTTACCTCAGATTTTTTCTTACTATCTTTTTTTTCGTGATCTTGATTATGGACATGTGCTTCTTTTAGAATTTTTTCAGCTTCTGATTTCGATATTTCTTTTTTATTTGCTTTACCTTTTTCTTTAATTAAATTTAATATTTTTTCCTCGTAAACTGTTCCTCTTAAGCTAGCAACAGCAGAGGGATTTTTTTGATAAAAATCCATTACCATTTTTTCTTGTCCCGGCATCATCCTCAGTTGTTTTTGAACCTCATTCTGAATTTCAACTTCACTTACTTTTATTTGATTTTTTTCTCCAAATTCATTTAAAATCAATCCAGTTTTAATTCGGGTTTTAGCTTTTTCTTCAAAAGTTTTCTTATTTTTTTTTACCTCATCTTCTGGCATTCCTTGTGAAAGAATTTTAACTTCTTCCTCTATTAAATTTTCTGGAACTTCATCAACTTTAATTTTTTCAATTTCTTTTAAAATTTGGTTTTTTGATAATTGATCTAGTGAGTTTTTATATTCATCATTTATTTGTTTAGAAATTAAACTTTTAAGATCTTTTAAATCTTTTGCACCTAAATTTTTTGCAAAATTGTCATCAATTTTAACTTCTTCTGGTTGTTTTACTTTTAAAATTTTGCAATTGAATTTAGCTTTTTTATTTACCAAATCTTTTTCAGGAAAATTTTCAGGCAATATAGCTTCAACTATTTTTTCATCATCTTTCTTTACTCCAATTAACTGCTTATCAAATCCTTTTAGAAATAAATCTTTTCCTAGAGTTAATTGAGTATTTTTTCCCTCGTTCCCTTTAAATTCTTTGCCGTCTACTGTCGCTTTGTAATCTAAAGCGACCAGATCACCCTCTTTAGCTTTTGTTTCAGGTTTTGTGTCTTTGAAATTTGGTTGGTTTTTTGCTATTTCTTTAATTCTTTTATCAGTTTCGCTATCTTCTATCTTAACAATGTATTGATCAAATTTTATATTTTCTAATGATTTAATATTAACTTTAGGTAATTCTGTAACTGATAATACATATTCTAGCTCCTTATCTTCTCCATAAGTTTTTAGATCTAATTTAGGTTGACCAGCTGGTTTTATTTTATTTTCTTCTAAAGCTTTTGTTGAAGTGTCTTTTAAAACTTTATCTAAAACTTCTCCAAATATGGCCTTACCAAATTGTCTTTTTAAAACTTCTTTTGGAACTTTCCCTGGGCGAAAACCTTTAAGATTTACAGTCCCTTTAATCTCTTCATACTTCTCGTCCATATAAGAGTTCATAGTCTCTTTATCGATTAAAATTTTGAGATCTTTATTTAAACCTTTTTTATTTTCTACTGTGACTTTCATAATATTTTAATGGTAGGGCGAAAAGGACTCGAACCTTCACATGTTGCCATATTGGTTCCTAAGACCAACGCGTCTACCAATTCCGCCATCGCCCCACAAATTACGAGGTTTTATATATTATTGAAACTATTTGTCCAATGACAAATGCTGAAAAATTATCTATTTATCTAACTAGTTTTATATTACTTTTAAAAAATGATTATTTCACCTTGTATAAGCATTTGTAAAACAGATCCTTCTACAGGGTATTGTTATGGATGTGGAAGAAGCAATGAGGAAAAGCAAATATGGAAAAAAGAGGGTACATCTGATGATTGGAAAAAAAACAATCTAGCGTCGATAAAAAAAAGATTATCTGGCTGGCAGCTTGAGAGCTTCAATGAGTCTTATGAATATAAGATAAATAATGGAATGTCTTTATTCAAAAAAAATCAAATTAAAGAATAAAGATCTGTATGAGTAAAGTAAAATTAATTAGTATTATTTATGCTATCGGAATAATAATTGGTGCTCTTTTT
>CACBBX010000040.1 GCA_902537575.1 uncultured Pelagibacteraceae bacterium | reverse complement strand
CATGAGCTTTTTCGCTTAAAACATAAGCACTACCTATAAATGTGGAAGCGACCAGTAACATTGTTACAAGTTCAGTCTGCCAAGTAATTGCTCTTTGAAAAAAGTATCTTTCAAATACTAGTTCAACTATAACTAGGATAGATAGAAGTAAAGCTAAGACTGCAAAGGCACCACACGCTCTTGCTGTAAAATCGCAAAATTTTAAATATTTATTTTTCATAAAAAAAACCCCTATTTAAAAGAATAAATAGGGGTTCTTTATATAGTATTTTTATTTAACTGCCAAAGCCATTTCCATTAATTTATCTCCACCTGGAACTTTCTCAGCAAAAGCTTTGTGAGAAGATTTTTTTGCTATCTCAACCCAAGCAGCGTGATCTTTCTCATCCATATAAACTAATTTTACACCAGCAGCTTTATATGCATCCTCAAACTTTTTATCTAAGTTTTCAACTTGAGCAGTCATATATTTTTCTGCAACTTTTCCAGCGTCCATAAGTGCATTTTGTTGTTTTGAGTTTAAAGCATCAAAAGACTTTTTAGACATAAGAATTGGCTCATACATAAACCATAAACCAAATTTTCCTGGAGGTGTTGCACATGTTACTTGCTCATAAATTTTGTAACTTACAAAACTTCCTGAGCTAGTGTTTGCACCTGTTAATACACCAGTTTGTAATCCAGTATAAATTTCAGAAGAAGGCATACTTTGAATACCTGCTCCAGCAGCCTCTAGCATTTGGTTAAAAGCTTTTCCTGCAGCTCTCATTACTTGTCCTTTTGCATCACTAGGATTTTTTATACATTTAGATTTTGAGGCAAAACCTCCACCTAACCATGCGTCAGATAGAACAACGACTCCAGCATCAGTAATAATTCTTTTAATTTCAGTCATCATTGGACCTTTATTAAATCTTAATGCATGATCATGATTTTTTACTGTTCCTGGCATTAATGTTGCATCAAATTCTGGATGGAATTTAGATGCATATGCTAAAGGAAATGCAGAAATATCCAATTGACCAGTAGTCATAGGTTTCCATTGTTCTTTTGGCTTGTATAAAGATTTAGCTGGATAAATTCTGATATCTATCCCAACGCTAGCTTTTTTTACTTCATCCGCAATTATTTGAACCATCTCATGACGTGGATCAAATGATCCATCAGCTCTTGGGGTTCCTGGCCATTGGTGACTTGCTTTTAAAGTAACAGCATAAGCAGAACCAATCATTGTGAACGCCAAAACTAATGAAATGAAATATAAAGATAATTTTTTAAACATTATTTTTCCTCTCAATTGTTAATTAATTCGTGCATTAAAATGAAGATGTTGATAAGAGTCAAGTCTTCAAAATAACTGCAAAATTATATGGATGGACCATTAAAAAACTTACTTGTTGTTGATTTAACTAGAGTATTAGTTGGGCCCTATTGCACAATGATACTATCTGATCTAGGAGCTAGAGTGATTAAAATAGAGGCACCAGAAATAGGTGATGACTCTCGTAAATTTGGACCGTTTGTTCAAAATTATTCTGCTTATTTTATGTCTCTAAATAGAGGGAAAGAAAGCATCGCCCTAAATTTAAAAAATGAAGATGATAAAAAAATTTTCGATAAAATTTTATCTAAAGCAGATATTTTAGTAGAAAATTTTAAACCAGGAACTTTAAAAAAATGGGGTTATGGTTGGCAAGAAGTCAGTAAAAAATACCCTAAACTAATTTATGCATCTGCCTCTGGTTTTGGACAAACAGGTCCTTTAAAAGAATTGCCAGCATATGACATGGTTGTTCAAGGTATGGGTGGATTAATGAGTGTAACTGGTCAACCTAAATCCGAACCCACAAGGGTTGGTACATCTATTGGCGATATCACAGCAGGGTTGTTTACTGCCATTGGTATTAATGCAGCCTTATATGATAGACAAAAAACTGGCAAAGGGATGTATATAGATGTTTCAATGCTTGATTGTCAGATAGCTATACTTGAAAATGCAATAGCAAGATACCTGTCAAAAAATGAAATCCCAGAACCAATGGGATCAAGACATCCTTCAATCGCACCTTTTGAGGCGTTTAAAACTAAAGATAGTTACATAATCATTGCAGCTGGGAATGATAAATTATTTGAAAAACTTTGTAATATTTTAGATGAGTCTAATATTTTCGCTGATGAAAAATTTAGTACAAATTCTGCAAGAGCAAAAAATATGGATGAGCTAAAAATTATTTTTGAAAATAAACTTTCTGCAAAATCTACAAAAGAATGGGTCAATCAAATGGAAAAAGAAAGAATACCTTGTGGCCCTATATACAATATCAAAGAAGCGGTAGAAAATCCTCAGGTAGAAGCAAGGAATATGATAGTCAAGGCTTATCATAAAGTTATTGGAGATTTTAAATTGGCAGGTAACCCAATTAAAATGTCAACATACGTTGATCCAAAAAAAAGAGGTGACATACCTGATTTAGATGAACATCGAGAAAAAATACTTAAAGAATTTGATTAAATAAATTATAAGGAGACATAATTATGCTAGACAAAAGAAAATTTTATATAAATGGAAAATGGGTGCCTCCAAGTAAACCTAGAGATTTTGAGGTAATCAATCCATCCACAGAAGAAGCTTTCGCAACTATCTCACTAGGTTCAAAAAATGATACTAATATTGCAGTGCATGCTGCTAAACAAGCGCTAGTAACGTGGAGTGAAAGTTCAAAAGAAGAAAGAATAAACCTTCTTGAAAAGTTGTTAGATATATACAAAAAAAGATATTCTGAAATGGTAGAGGCGATATCTATGGAGATGGGAGCTCCTATAGATTGGTCTAGAGATTCACAAACATCAAGTGGCCAATCTCACTTAGAAGACTTCATAGTCAGATTAAAAGAATTTAAATTTGATGAGCAATTTAGTCCTGGTTCAAACAATCGAATTTGTTATGAGCCTATAGGAGTTTGTGGTTTAATTACTCCATGGAACTGGCCAATTAACCAGATAGCTTTAAAAGTTGTTCCTGCATTCGCAACTGGATGCACTATGATCCATAAACCCTCAGAAATTGCGCCTATGTCAGCTATGTTGTTTGCAGAAATGATTGATGAAGCAGGCTTTCCTGCTGGTGTTTTTAATCTAGTAAACGGTGATGGTGTTGGGGTAGGAACTGATATTTCAACTCATCCTGATATTGATTTAGTATCATTTACTGGATCAACACGAGCTGGAAAATTGATTTTGAAAAATGGAGCAGACACTATTAAAAGAGTATGTCTTGAACTTGGCGGTAAAGGTGGAAATATCGTTTTTGCAGACTCCTACCCTAATGCTGTCCGAGATGGTATCAGAAATGTAATGAGTAACTCTGGCCAATCATGTGATGCACCAACAAGAATGCTTGTCGAAAAATCAATTTATGAAAGAGCTGTTAAAGAAGCTGCTGAAGAGGCTAACTTAATTAAAGTAGATCACGCTTCTAAAGAGGGAGATCATATAGGTCCAGTTGTTTCAAAAGTTCAATACGATAAAATTATTAGCCTAATACAAAGTGGTATAGATGAGGGTGCTACTTTAGCTGCGGGTGGCCCTGAACTTCCTAACGGTATGAATAAAGGTTACTTTATTAAACCAACTATTTTTACGGATGTAACTAATGATATGAGGGTTGCTAAAGAGGAAATATTTGGCCCTGTTCTTTCAATTATTCCATTTGAAACTGAAGAGGAAGCTATCAAAATTGTAAATGAAACAGAATATGGTCTTGGCAACTATTTGCAAACTGAAGATAAAGAAAAGGCAAAAAGAGTTTCTAAAAAACTTAAGGCAGGTACGATTTATGTTAATGGTAATGGTGCTGATCCAGGAGCGCCATTTGGGGGTTATAAACAATCAGGGAATGGACGTGAAGGAGGAGTGTGGGGATTGCATGAATTCTTAGAAGTAAAAACAATTACACACTGGCCTAAATAGTATGATTGGCTACATTATGGTCGGAACTAACGATTTAGATCGTGCAATTAAATTTTACGATGAACTGTTTAAAATTTTAGATTTAGAAAGAGTCGAAACCGATGATGTTTGTGCAGGTTATTCTCAAAAAAGTAGTG
Organism: uncultured Pelagibacteraceae bacterium; assembly: GCA_902537575.1. Taxonomy (GTDB): domain Bacteria; phylum Pseudomonadota; class Alphaproteobacteria; order Pelagibacterales; family Pelagibacteraceae; genus Pelagibacter. Next base: position 620 of record CACBBX010000040.1, on the reverse strand, counting down.
ACGGAAAAGTTGAGTTTTATGTCACAAAACCAGTAAATAAGAAAGAAGCAACTATAGGTAACGGTTCTCAAGTTTCATTTATAACTAATTCCAGAAACATTGTAGATAAATTTCATGAACTTGGTTTAAAATTGGGTGCTACAAGTGAAGGTTCAGGTGGTGAAAGACCAGCAGGTTCAGGAGTTTATTATTCCTATATTCGTGATCTAGATGGAAATAAAATCTGTGCGTTCACAAATAGTAAATAGGTAATGTCTTACCAGTTTATAAAGGAGAAATTAGACCAAAATCAAATCATAATACTTGATGGTGGCAATGGTGGAGAGCTAGAGCAAATTGGTGCAAAGATGGACAAAAATTTGTGGGCAGGAAAATGTGCAATTGATGATCCAGATAAACTTCTTCAAGTTCATGAAAATTATATTAAATCAGGAGCAGATGTAATTACATCAAACACTTACGCAATTACACCAATATCAATGAAAGAATATGGCTATGAAAAATTTACTCAAGAGTGGAACCAAAAAACTGTTAGAATTGCATTAAAAGCGGCAACTTTGGCTCATAAAGAAATTGCAGTTGCAGGTTCTGTTTCTACATCTGGAAGTTGGGATAAATTA
>CACBBX010000039.1 GCA_902537575.1 uncultured Pelagibacteraceae bacterium | reverse complement strand
TAATGTGTTAACGTTTGTCAATTTTAATAAAACTAACTGAGAGGGAAATTATGTTCAAATTAAATTTGAAAAAGTTTTTTGCTTTTTTTTCTTTATTCGCTCTTACTTACACATCAATAGCTAGTACATCAGTAGTTGCTGAAACTTTTGCTACTAAAGAGTGTGATCCAATACAAGTTGTGATTCATGCTTCTTATGGTGGTGGAACAGATACAACTGCTAGAATGATGTCTATCAGATCTAGAAGAACTCTAAAAGCTGATATGCAAATCGTAGGTAAAAGAGGTGGATCAGGAGCTAAAGCTCAAAACTACACTTTAACAAGACCAAAAGATGGTTGTACAATTATGGCTTTAACTGAGTCACACTTATACACAATGGCTAGAGGTAAATCTAACATGAAGATCGATGATCTTGTTGGTGTTGCTAGAGCTATGGAAGAGCCAACTTTTATAGTTGTAAATGCTGCAAATAAAGAGCTAAGTACAATTAAAAAGTTTATTAAAAGAGCTCAAACTAAACCAATCATAACTGCTATCGCTTCTATTGGTGGTACTGAACACATTGGAATGTACAACTATTCTACAGTTGCTGGTGTTCCATTTAAAGCTGTTTCGTTTGGATCTGGTGCACAAAGTTTGCAAGCATTAGCGTCTGGAAAAGTTGAAGCATCGTTATTGAATCCATCAGAAGCTGCAGCTTTAATTGAAGATAAAAAAATTAAAGCAATTCTTTTGTTACATGACAAGAAAATGTCAGACTACCCAAAAGTGCCAACTTCATATGAAATGGGTCACGAAGTTAAAGTTGTGACTACAAGAGGATATGCTGTACTAAAAGGAACGCCTCAAGACAGAATTGATGCGCTTTCTAAAGGTATGGTCAAAGCTATGAAACATGACACTTTCGCTAATTATCTTAGAGGAGCTTCTTTAGATCCTGCAACTAGCCCAGCTGGTACAGAGGTTTGGGATAAGCAACTTAAAGAAAATTACGCAAAAGCTGCTGAGGCATTAAAAGGATTAGGTTTAACTAATTAATGTCTGAAGAAAAAAAAACTTTTGACTTTGCGCCCAGAACATTGGGCGCAGGGTTTATTCATAAAAAAGATTTAGTACTTGCGATCATATTAGTTGCTTTTGGGGCATTCATGTACTACGAAGCTGGAAAATTTCCAGAAGCCCCTGCTATATTAGGAGATACTTTAAATGCAGATGTATTTCCAAAAATGCTTATTACAATATTATTTATCCTAGTTGCGATTATACCTTTTGAGTTCAAAATTACTCCAGCAAAAATAGCAAAGATAGATAAAGATAGAGGTGATAGAACACTACCAATAACTTGGTTCACAATAGTTCTATTACTTGTAATAGTTTCTTTTGCTGAATTTTTAGGTGCAGTTGTAACAATGTTTATCACTTGTTTAGCCTTACCTCTTCTTTGGGGAGAGAGAAATTATATAGCAGTCGCTATATATTCAGTTGTGTTTCCTGGTTTTGTTTATTTATTATTCAATAAATTGCTAGGATTATATTTTAACCCTGGAATACTGGAATTACTTAAATAAAATTATGGAAGACGTAATAAGAGGATTTGTATTATTAATGGAGGTTCAAAACCTTTTATTGATTTTTGGTGGAGTTTTGGTCGGTGTATTAGTTGGTGCTCTACCTGGATTAAGTTCACCTATGGCTATTGCTTTGTTAATGCCATTTACGATAAGTCTTGATCCTGTTGCATCTATATCGATGATGGCGGCATTATATTGTGCAGGAACCTTCGGTGGATCGATTACTGCAATACTTATCAATGCACCAGGAGCGCCTCCAGCGGTTGCTACTGCTTTAGACGGTTATCAAATGGCAAAAAATGGTGAGCCAGGAAGAGCTTTAGGTTTAGCAGCAGTTTCCAGCGTATTAGGTGGAATATTTGCAATTGTAATATTTTTATTTGCTACACCTTTACTTGCTGACATAGCTTTAAAATTTGGACCAGTAGAATATTTCGGTTTATCAGTTTTTGCCTTATCTATGTTAGCTGCTATGAGTGGAAAATCATCCATAAGAAATCTTGTAGCAGGAGCATTGGGGGTATTTGTGTCAACAATTGGAGTTCACCTAGCTACAGGAGTTGAAAGATATGATTTTGGAGTTCAGGAATTAACTGAAGGTATTAAATTCGTACCAGTCTTAATTGGACTTTTTGCAATGTCAGAATTATTAACACAATCTAAAACTTTAAATGCTGCAGTTGAAAGAATGTCTGCAAGAGCATTAAGACTACCAACATTTGCAGAATTAAAAAGTTTAAAAGGCACCATATTAAGATCTTCAGGTCTTGGAACATTTATTGGAATATTGCCAGCAGAGGGTTCAACAGTTGCTGCTATGATGGGGTACAATGAAGCTAAAAGATTTTCAAAAACTCCAGAAAAATTTGGTACAGGATGTGCTGAGGGAATAGTAGGACCAGAAGCTGCAAATAATGCTGCAGCTGGTGGTGCAATGGTTCCAACACTTGCACTTGGAATACCTGGAAGTGGAACTACAGCTTTAATTTTAGCAGCGTTAGTTATGCATGGTTTTAGGCCAGGTCCTTATCTAATAACAGAAACTCCACATCTAGTGTATGCAATTTTTGGAGCTATGCTATTTGCTAATTTTGCATTTTTGGGAATCGGATTAGCAGGTGCTAGATTTTTCTCCTATGTAACTTTTATTCCAAAAAGATTTTTATGGCCTTCAGTATTTATATTTTCATTAATAGGTTCATACGCTTACAGTTCGGCTATTTTTGATGTATGGGTTATGTTAATATCAGGTATCATAGGTTACTTTGCTTTAAGGAATGGTTTTTCACCAGCTCCATTTGTAATGGGTTTAATTTTAGGAAAAATGGTTGAAGAAACTTTCACTCAATCAATGGTTATCTATGAGAGTAACTTCATGAACTTCTTTGACAGCGGAGTATTTATCTTATTTATGGTATTAACTGTCATTAGTTTATCTACACCATTTTGGGGTCAAATACGCTCTAAATTTAAACCTAAACCAGTTGAATAAAAAATTCACTAAAAATAAAGTAGTTGTAATAACCGGTGGTGCTAAAAAAATTGGTAGGTCAACCGCCTTAAAACTTGCAGCACAAGGTTTTAATATTTTAATTCATACTGGTGGTAAGAGTTTTAATGAAGCTAAAAAAACCGTAAAACTAGTAAAAGAATTTAAAGTGAAAGCTCACTATGTTCAGGGAGATCTTGCAAATACCAAAACAATTAAAAAAATTAAAACTGAAGCTGAACAGTTGGGTATTCCATCAGTTTTAATTAATAATGCAGGACTTAGAATTTATGATAATTTTGAGAACATTAAGTATAAGGATTGGAAGAAAGTAATGTCAGTAAATGTAGATGCGTCTTTCTTATGTGCTCAAGCTCTTATAAAACATATGACAAAACAAAAATGGGGAAGAATAATAAACGTAGGTGGTTTGTCTGCTCATATTGGAGCAAAAGAAAGAGCACATGTTGTTACTTCTAAAGCTGCTCTTGTTGGATTAACAAAAGCTATCAGTATGGAGTTTGTAGAAAAAGGAATTACTTGCAATTGTGTTGTTCCTGGTTTTATTGAGGATTTTAATTCTAAAGAAAAAAAACTTAAAGGACATTGGTTACGTCATCCGCAAACTCCAAATTTAGTACTTAAAAGGTTTGGAAATCCTGAAGAAGTAGCTGAAGTGATTGCTAATCTATGTAAAAAAGAAGCTAGCTATATTAATGGACAGACACTTCATGTAAACGGTGGTAGTTATACACCATGATAATTGCAGAAGAATTTTCTAAGTGGAGCAAAAACTTAGAAGTTAAGGATATTCCTGAAAAAACTCAATTAACATTAAAATACTTATTAAAGGATATATGTGGAATTATTTTGTCGGCCAGAAATGAGGATTATGTAAAAAGTTTAGTGGAGACTTATAAAGGATCAGGAAACATAATATCTTTAGGTCATAGTGAACGATTTGATTTATTTTCATCAGCTATAATAGCTGGTACTGCAGCACACGGTGAAGATTTTGATGACACTTTTGAGGGAAATCCAATGCATGTTGGAGCAACAATGATCCCAGCGATGCTATCTGCAGCTCAGAAATTTAATCTGAGTGGCGATCAAATCTTAAAAGGATTAGCTGTTGGATCGGAGTTAATTTGTAGATTAGCATTGGTAGCGCCGACCGCAATGCATAAACAGTCTTTTCACCCAACTGCAGTTTGCGGAACATTTGGTGTTACTGCAGGTTTATCATCAGTATTAGATCTAACAGAAAAGCAAATGGTTTCGGCTTTAGGTGTGGCAGGTAGCTTTACTTCAGGAATAATTGAATATCTTGCTGAAGGATCTTGGACAAAAAGAGTTCATCCAGGTTGGTCAGCAAACTCTGGAATGAATGCAACACTAATTGCAAAATCTGGTTTTTATGGACCAAGAACTGTGTTTGAGGGAGAGCATGGTTTTTTTGAAGCTTTCGCATTAAAAGAGATTGATAGAGATTATTCTCATTTAACTGATAAATTAGGTGAAAGATGGGAAAATCAAAATTTAGCATTTAAACCCTTTGCCTGTGGAACCATGGCACAACCTTTTGTAGATTGCGCAATTAAAATTAGAAAAAAAATCAAAAATTTTGATGAAATTTCATCTATTACTGCAAAAGTTGGGGAAGGTACTGTTCACAGGTTATGGGAGCCATTGAAAGAAAAAAAGAAACCTTCAACACCATATTCTGCTAAATTTTCAGTTCCATATTGTGTTGCGGTAGGATTTGTTAGAGGAGATGCTGGTTTAAACGAATTCGATGAAAAAATTATAAATGACAAAGAAATATTAAATCTAGCAAGTAAAGTAAATTATGAGATAGACCCAAATAATGAATATCCAAAAAATTATACTGGAACATTGATTTGTAAGACCTCTGATAATGAATTTACTGA
>CACBBX010000038.1 GCA_902537575.1 uncultured Pelagibacteraceae bacterium | reverse complement strand
ATCCTTTAAAATAGTCATAAAAAAGGGTTATCAGCTATCAAAACCACTCATTATTTACCACACAACCAACTCTAAAATTTGGTCTAAAAACATCAATTTACGATTAGATTTTGAGTTACAAGAAGATAGTGGTTTAAGGTTAATTGACTTATTTAATGACTCTTCTGAAAAAAATTTTTTAAACATTTTTTATAATTTTGATTTAAAAGAAAATGCAATTCTTAAAAATTATAAAGTAGACAAACTAAATAATAAGAACATTAAATATACTTTTAATAATATTGAGCAAAATAAAAATACTATTTCAGAGACATTTATTTTGTCATCAGGATCAAATTTCTTTAAAAGTGAAATTAATTGCAACTTAAAAGGCAAACATTCATCAGCTTTTGTTAATGGTATTTTTTCTCTTGATAAAAATAAACATCATGAAATAAGAACAATTGTAAATCATTTGACAGAGAATACTAAGAGTTATCAATTAATTAAGAGTGTTTTAGAAGATAGTTCTAAAGCAGCATATCAAGGAAAAATATTTGTAAATTCTGATGCACAAAAAACTGATGGATACCAGCTTAGTAAAGCAATATTACTAAATAAAGACTCAGAATTTAATGCTAAACCTGAATTAGAAATTTATGCAGATGATGTAAAATGCTCACATGGATCAGCCTCAGGAAGTCTTAACGAAGACTCTATATTTTACTTAATGTCTAGAGGGCTGAATTACAATCAAGCAAGGGTACTTTTAATTAATGGTTTTTTACTTGATGTAGTAGAAAAAATTACAGACTCAGAAATCAGAAATCTAATTAAAAATATGATTGGAATAAAAGAATGAAAATAGAAAATATAAAAAAAGAATTTCCTATATTTGACGAAAAAATTCAGAATAATGATCTAGTTTACCTTGATAGTGCAAACTCTTCACAAAAACCTAAAGTTGTTGCAGATAGAATTAATGAATTTTATACCAAACAGTTTTCAAATGTTGGAAGAAGTGTTCACTATCTTGCTGTTGCAGCTACTAATTTGTACGAAAATACAAGATCTTCTGTTCAAAAATATATTAACGCTAAAGATAAAAATGAAATAGTTTTTACAAAAGGTGCAACTGAAGCATTAAATTTAGTTGCAAATATCTTGGGACAAAATTATTTAAACGAAGGCGATGAAATTTTAATCACTGAACTCGAACATCATTCAAATTATGTTCCATGGCATTTTTTAAGAAAATCAAAAAATATCAAAATTAATTTTGCAGAAATGAACGAAGATGGTGAGGTTACTTTAGAGGAAATTGAAAAAAAAATAACACCTAAAACCAAGGTGATAGCAATTACACATTTATCAAATGTTACAGGAGCAATATTACCTGTTAAAGAAATAACTGGTCTAGCACATTCAAAAGGTATACTTGTTGTGATTGATGGTTGCCAAGGCGCTCCACATCTTAAACTAGATATGCAAGATCTCGATTGTGATTTTTATGCAATATCATGTCACAAAATGTACGGGCCAACAGGACTTGGTGTTTTATATGGTAAAAAAAAATGGCTAGAGGAATTACCTCCTTATCAAGGTGGTGGAGGAATGATCAGTGAAGTAAAAAAAGATAGTATTTCTTATGGTGAATTACCAAATAAATATGAAGCAGGAACAATGGCGACCGCTCAAGTCATTGCTTTTGATGAATCAATTAAGTTTATGGAAAACATTGGTATAGAAAAAATTATGAAACACGAAGCTGATTTAGTTGAATATGGGCAAGAATTATTACAAAAAAATAACTCTGTTAAATTGATTGGTAGCCCTAAAAATAAAGGTGGAGTTTTATCTTTTACTTTAGAAGGAGTTCATCCACATGATATCGCAACTATACTTGATGAAGATGGAGTAGCAATAAGAGCAGGACATCATTGTTGTCAAATTTTACATGATAAATTAAATATACCTGCAAGTGCGAGAGCATCGGTTGGAATTTATAATACGAAAGACGATCTAGATAAATTAAATGACTCAATTAATAACTGCAAAAAAATATTTAATTTAAAATGAATTTAAAAGAATTATATCAAGAAATTATTTTAGAGCATGGTAAAAATCCAAGAAATCTTGGTAAGACAGATGACTTTAATAAAGATGCAAAAGGTAACAATCCTTTATGCGGAGACAATGTTCACGTTTATTTAAAATTAAATGGTCAAAAAATAGTAGAAGATATTTCATTTGAAGGAAGCGGTTGTGCTATCTCAATGGCTTCAGCTTCAATTATGACAGATTTAATTAAAGGTAAAAATGAAAACGAAGCTAAAGAAATTGTCGAGGATTTTTTAGTAATGATTAAAGAAAATCCAGAATTAAAATCAGAATATTTACAAGATGATGAAAAAACTAAATTAATGTGTTTGTCAGGTGTTAAACAATATCCAATGAGAGTGAAGTGTGCTACACTTTCATGGCATACATTGATTTCAGCATTTGAGGATAAAAAAGAAGAAGTAAAAACAGAGAATTAATTATGTCTAAGAAAGAATTAATTATAGAGGAAATAAGAAAAATTTATGATCCTGAGCTACCTGTTAATATTTATGAATTAGGTTTAATTTATGATATAAAAGTTGAAAATGATAAATCTGCTAAAATTAAAATGACTTTGACAACACCAAATTGCCCTGCAGCGGAAAGTTTACCTAAAGAAGTTAAAGAAGGGGCAATGCAAGTAGAGGGGATTGAAAAGGTTGATTTAGAATTAGTATGGGATCCACCATGGACCAAAGACATGATGTCAGAAGCAGCCAAATTGGAATTGAATTTATAATGTCTCAAATAATTAAATTAAGTGATAACGCTGCATCTAGAATTAAAGAGATAATGGCTAATGCAGAAAAAGATTCTCTTGGAGTAAGAGTATCTGTTAAATCTGGTGGTTGTGCAGGGATGTCTTATGTTATGGAATATACAAAAGAGGTTAATCCAAATGATGAAATAATTGAAGATAAGGGTGTAAAGGTATTTGTAGACTCTGCTGCTATTATGTATCTTTTAGGAACTGAAATGGATTATAAGAAAGAAGAGTTATCATCAACTTTTGTTTTTAATAATCCAAATGAAACCGAGCGTTGTGGCTGCGGTGAGTCATTTAAAACATCATAGGTTAATAATCCCATTTTGAGCATATCAGATTTGCATTATTTGCATATCTAAGATAAGGCTTAATAATGAATATATTTGAATTTAATAATCTTGTTAAAAACTTAAAAAATTCCACAAAAGAGAAAAGATTTTTTAAAGATCTTAGAAAAGAAGTGGATACTGGTGCTAATGGCACGCAGAATTACGTTCTTAAAAAAGGTACGAACAAGAATAGTATAGCTACAACAAAACAGTAATTAAATCTACTAGCAGCTATAGTACATCTCAAACTCTACAGGATGAGGCGCATGTTCAAACTTGTGTATTTCCTCAAATTTCAACGCGATATAAGCATCAATTTGATCATCAGTAAATACACCACCTTGTGTTAAGAATTCTCTATCTTTATCTAAATTTTCCATTGCTTCTCTTAATGAGCCACAAACTGTAGGGATAGATTTTACCTCTTCTGGTGGTAACTCGTATAAATCTTTATCAAAAGATTCACCTGGATGAATTTTATTTTTAATCCCATCAATTCCTGCCATAAGCATCGCTGCAAATGTTAAATATGGATTACCAGATGCATCTGGGAAACGAATTTCGCATCTTGCACCTTTTTTACTTAAAGTAATTGGTATACGACAAGAAGCTGACCTATTTCTTGCAGAGTAAGCAAGAAGAACTGGAGCCTCAAATCCTGGAATTAATCTTTTATAACTGTTTGTGGTTGCATTAGCAAAAGCATTTATTGCTTTTGCATGTTTTAATATACCACCAATATAGTGCAGTGCAGTTTCTGATAATCCAGCGTAACCATCCCCAGAAAATACAGGCGTATCACCTTTCCAAATTGATTGATGTGTATGCATTCCAGAGCCGTTATCTCCAGCTACAGGCTTTGGCATAAAAGTAGCTGTTTTACCAAATGAGTGCGTAACCATTTGAACTACATATTTGTACAATTGAACATTATCAGCCTGATCTACTAAAGTTCCAAAATACATTCCAAGTTCATGTTGACTAGGTGCCACTTCATGGTGATGTTTTTCAACTTTAATACCCACTTCTTTTAAATTTTTAAGATATTCACCCCTCATATCCTGCTCACTATCTACAGGTGGTACAGGAAAGTAACCTCCTTTGATACCTGGTCTATGACCCATATTTCCATTTTCATATTCTTTACCTGAATTATATGGGCCTTCTTTACTATCGATTACAAAACCACAATCATTCATATCATTTTTAATTTTGACATCGTCAAAAACAAAAAATTCAGGTTCTGGTCCAAAAAAAGCTTTATCTCCAATGCCAGACTCTTTTAAGTAGGCCTCTGCTTTTTTTGCTACACCACGTGGATCTCTTTCATAAGGAGTTTTTTTAACAGCATCTAAAATATCACAAAATATCACAACTGTATTATGCGATGTAAAAGGATCCATAAACATTCTTGACGTATCTGGTTTTAAAATCATGTCAGACTCGTTGATTGCTTTCCAACCAGCAATAGATGATCCATCAAAAAAAACACCTTCATTTAACATACCTTCATCTACAACTGTTACATCCATAGTTAAATGTTGAAGCTTTCCTCTAGGATCTGTGAATCTTAAATCTACAAATTCTGCCTCTTTTTCCTTGATAAATTTTAATACATTTGCTGCACTCATTATGTCTCCTATATAAATTTTAGAGCATTAATTACCAAATAAACCATTCTAAATATTGCTTATTTAATAAATAACACTTATGCAATTTTCACATAAGTAGTGTATTTAATCAATATTATTAATCATTAATTTATATAAGTGAACTCCATATTAAATAAAGAACCAGTTAAAAGAGCAGAAAAAATTCTTAAAGAATTTGACTCAAATTTTAAAATTATAATTTTAGAAGATACAGCAAGAACAGCAAATGATGCGGCTACAGCTTTAGGTTGTAATGTAGGAGCAATTGTTAAAAGCTTGCTTTTCAAAACTGGCGAAACATTTTGTCTTTGTCTGGTATCTGGAGATAAAAGATGTTCTCTAAATAA
>CACBBX010000037.1 GCA_902537575.1 uncultured Pelagibacteraceae bacterium | reverse complement strand
AACACCAATCAGGTATTACTTTAATCCCACCCTCACCCATAATTGTTTCTACCATAATGGCGGCTGTATTTTTGTTAATTTTTTTCTTTAAAGATTTATGATCTCCAAAGACAAAATGATCAAAACCGTTTACTTTTGGACCAAATCCTTCTGTCATTTTTTTTGATCCGCTTGCATAAATTGCAGCTAAAGTTCTTCCATGGAAAGAATTTTTAACACACAAAATTTTATTTTTGTTAATTTTACCAATTGAGTAAAAATATCTTCTAGCAACTTTTATTGCCGCTTCAGTAGCCTCTGCACCACTATTCTGGAAAATCACATAGTCGGCAAAAGTTTTTTTACATAATTTTTTTGCCAACTTTTCTCCTTCAGGGATTTCAAATGCATTTGATACATGCCATAATTTTTTTGACTGACTGCCAATTATTTTAACCAACTTAGGATGAGTATGACCTAGGGAATTAACAGCTATTCCTTGCACAAAATCTAAGTATTTTTTATTGTCTGTAGAATACAAATAGCTTCCTTTTCCAAATTTAAAGGATATTTTTTTTCTTTTATAATTTTTTGCTAAATAGCTCATAAACTCAATTTGTTTTTATAAATTTTAATTATTAGATACAAGCTATGATTGAAGATTAATATTTAAAAAAATGAACTCATTTATGTTGATAAGTCTAAATTTTTAATTGTATAATTTAAATTGATAACATTATATTGTTAATATAAAAAGTCTTAATACAAGATGTAGATTTATGAGCTGGACAGATGAAAAAGTAGCTAAACTAAAGGAGCTTTGGGGAAAAGGCAGCACGGCGAGCCAAATTGCAGAAATTATTGGTGGTATAAGTAGAAATGCAGTTATAGGTAAAGCTCATCGTCTCAATTTGTCAGCAAAAATCAAAACAAGAACTGCTATCTCTGGTAAAAATTTTGATAATTCAAAAGAAGAAAAAAGTCTGCCAACTAAACAGAATAGAAAAAGTAGATTTAGATCCCTAATTATAGAAAAAGATTTTGAGCCAGAAAATCCAAAGCAGTTAGAAGAACTGGACGAAAACTCCTGCAAATGGCCAATTGGCCATCCAGATGAAAAAGGTTTCTATTTTTGTGGAAGATCCTCTTTAAAAGATTTTTCCTATTGCAAATTACATTTGCTTTATGCTTATCAGCCAAAAGGTAAAAAAGAGGATGTTACAGAAAAAGAGGAAATACCTGAATTTATAGAAAAAAAAATACAGACAGGATAAAATTCTTAGCTGTTTTTATTATTTAAATCTTTAACTGTGGTATATTTTTCCGTTGAAAACTGTCCACCTTCTCTCCACATATAACAATATTTTTTAACTTCCTCATCAAAACGTCTTTTACTAGGAATACCAATATCAGAATTAGTTTTATATTTTCCTGTGGCAATGTTATCATATTTCAGCAGTCTTAATTGATCTCTTGTGAGGAGCGGTTTTGGCATAATTTCAAACATTCTTGCTGAGGCTTGAGCTAAGGGTAAGGGTAAGGGTAACAAAAAAGTATTTTTTCCTATTAAACTTAATAATTTTTGTATTATCTCTTTAAATGTAATTATATCTGGACCCACACACTCTATAATTTTTGAATAAATATTTTTTGAGATCACATAATAAACTGTATCAGTCAAATCAGAACAATGAATGGGAGAAAACTTTGTTTTTCCATTGTAATAGAGAGGAAAAATAGGAAGTCTATTTAGTAAGGTCATAAAATTTGTTGTAAAATTATCATCCACAGAATAAACTACAGATGGTCTCAAGATTGTTGCAAGTGGAAAATTTTTTAAAATATTATTTTCCCCTTGTAATTTGCTCTCCGCATAAAGCGAATCTTTGGCATCACCAATTCCTAGAGCTGAAAGATGAATGAAATGCTTTAGATTATATTCTTTAGATAGTTTTGCGAGTAATGATGGAAAAAGAGTGTGAATATTTTTAAAAGTGCTTCCTTTTTTATTTTCATATAAAATACCAATTAAGTTAATACATATATCTGATCGCTTAAAAAGCTCTCTAATCTTTTTTTCATCAAATATATTAGCCTCTACAATGTCAATATAGCCAACATTTGCCTGGGTTTTTATAATGTAACTTTTTTGATGAATGTTTCTTGTTACAACAGTAACTTTATAGTTATTCTTTGTTAGCTTTCTTATTAGGTTCCGACCAATTTGACCACTGCCACCAAAGATTAGACAATTTTTTGCTTTCATATATACATGTTAAAAATGAATAATAATATTCAACTACACAAAAATGATCTACCAGATGATTTGAAATTAGGCAATATAATAGCTGTTGATGGTGAGTTTATGGGTCTTAATGTAAGAAGAGATCCATTATGCCTAATGCAATTATCTTCTGGTAATTCTGACGCTCATATAGTTCAGTTTGATAGGGATAATTACAGCGCACCTAATTTAATTAAAATTTTGAATGACAATAAAATAACAAAAATTTTTCACTATGGTCGTGCAGATATATCTCACATTAAATATTATTTAAAAACTGAAACTAATAATATTTTAGATACCAAAATAGCCTCTAAACTTGCAAGATCATATTCAGATAATCATTCATTAAAAACTTTAATAAAAGAATTTATAAATATTGATGTTAGTAAGCAATTTCAAAATTCCGATTTCGGGGGAGATCTGACACCTGCCCAATTAAAATATTGTGCAAATGATGTAATATATTTACATAAAATACACGAGGAGTTAAAAAAAATTTTAGAAAGAGAAAATAGATTTAAACTTTACGAAGATTGTTTAAAATTTTTAAAAACTAGAGTTGATTTAGATCTAGCTCTGTTCAAGGATGATATCTGGTCACATTAATGGTTAAAAATAAATTTATACCTTTGGCCAAAGAAGTAATAAATTTGGAAATTAAAGCTCTTCAAGAATTAAAAAAAAATTTAAATAATTCTTTTAATCAAGCTGTTACAGAAATATTAAAATGCCAGTCAAAAGTAATTTTATGTGGAGTAGGCAAAAGTGGTATCATTGCCACTAAAATTGCTGCTACTCTTGCATCAGTGGGAACACCATCTTTTAGTATTTCGGCAAGTGAGGCTTCTCATGGTGACTTGGGGATGGTTTCAAAAAAAGATATTTTGATATTAATAAGCAATTCAGGTGAAACAAGTGAATTAAAAAATATAATTCAATATGCAAAAAGAAATAAAATATTGTTAATTGGAATTGTTTCAAAAAAAGAATCTTTACTTCATAAAGCAGCTGACATCAAAATTATTACGCCTAAAGTTGTTGAGGCAGGTGGAATTGTACCTACGTCTAGCACTACGATACAAGTTGCTTTAGGTGATGCTTTATCAATTGCAACGATGAAGCACAAAAAATTCAGTCGAATGGATTTTAAAAAATTACATCCAGCAGGTAGTTTGGGTGCTCAATTAAAAACTGTTGAAGACATTATGATTACAGGTAAAAAAATACCTTTTGTGAATGAAAATATGCTAATGAAAAAAGCTTTAAAAATTTTAACTGAAAAAAAACTTGGAATTTTGATTGCAAGAAATAAAAATAAAAGAACTACTGGAATAATAACGGATGGCCAGATCAGGAGAATTAGTGAAAAAAATTTCAATTTTCAAAGATTGGCAGTAAAAAAAATAATGACTAAAAAACCAATATCAATCGATAAAAATGAACTAGCTGCAAAAGCATTATCTTTGATGAATAGCAAAAAAATTACCTCTTTAGTTGTAAATAATAAGATTAGACCTAATAGTACTATTGGCGTAATCCATGTGCACTCAATTTTGAAATCAAATATTTCTTAAATGCTTAATAAAAAAAATCTTAAGATTTTTTTAATACTTCTTTTAATATTTTTTTTATTTATTTTTTTTTACTTTTTTTTTAATAAAAAAACCGATGAAATTCAGACAAAATTTAAAGAGCCTGATAATTCACAGATGAACTCAAATATAATTAAAGATGTTAATTTTGTAACAAAAGATAAAGATGGAAATGAATATATAATAACAGCTGTTCAAGGTGAGATAGATTATTCAAATACCAGTACACTGTATCTAACAGAGCTCAAAGCATTAATAAATTTAAAAAATTCTGACAAAATAACGATTAACTCTGATTATGGTAAATATAATACTGATAATTATGATACAATTTTTTCTAAAAATGTAATAATTAAATATCAAGATAATATAGTTACAGGAGAGTATCTTGATTTTTCATTAGAGAAAAACACTATGATTATTTCAAGAAAGGTAATTTTTACAAATATTAAAAATATCCTCAAGGCTGATGTTATAGAAATAAATATTAAAACTAAGGATGCAAAAATATTTATGTATGAAGAAAATAAAAAAGTAAATATTAAAAGCATTAATTAAAAATGGCTATTATTAAAAAATTCAGAATAAAATCTTTTAAAAATATTAATACAATAATAGAATTCGAAAAAGTATCTCTGGCATATGGAAATAGACTAATCTTAGAAGATATAAATTTTAAGATAAATGAGGGTCAAATTTTTGGAATGCTAGGACCTAACGGAGTGGGTAAATCAACAATATTTAATCTTATAACTGGTCTAATTAATCCTGGACATGGAAATATCAAAATAGCAGGTCAAAATGTTAATCAATATCCTATTTATCTTAGAACAAAAAAATTTAAAGTTGGTTATGTACCTCAATATGGAGGATTCTTTAATGATTTGAGTTTACACGATAATTTAAAAGCAATAAGTGAAATAGTCATTGAAAATAAAAGTTATAGAACTGAAAGAATTAATTATTTAATTTCTAAATTTGAACTTGATAATCTTAAAGATATAAAAGCTAAATTTTTATCAGGAGGTCAAAAGAAAAAACTTGTGATTGCGTTGTCTTTATTAAGTGAGCCAAAAGTGCTACTTTTAGATGAATGTTTTGCGGCTCTAGATGTTTTGACTATAAAAATGTTGCAAGAAATAATCGTAAATTTACAAAACGAAAATAACATTACTATTTGTATATGTGATCATCAAGCTAGAGATCTTCTGGCATGTGTTGACGTTGCTATGATATTAAGTAATGGAAAAATTATTGCCCAGGATACACCATCTAACCTTGTTAAAAATATTAATGCCAAAAATGCTTATTTTGGAGATAATTTTAAATTCAATTAATATTAAATGTCAAATTCTGTAATAATAAAAAAAAAACTAAAAAAATATAATAAACAAATTCATGTAAGTGGTGATAAAAGTCTCAGTATTAGATGGGTATTATTTTCCTCTTTATCTGAGGGAGTCTCAAAAGCAAAAAATTTATTAATGTCTGAGGATGTACTGGCTACAATTAAAGCTATCAAAAAATTAGGTATAAAATCTGTTATAAATAAAAATGAATGCACAATTTATGGCAAAGGGTTTGAGGGATATCGTTATAAAAAAAATCTTAAAATCAATGCAGAAAACTCTGGAACATTGGGGAGACTTATCTTAGGATTGTTAACAAATAGTACTTATCCCATAAAATTAATTGGGGATAAAAGTTTATCCAAAAGAGATTTTACAAGAATTTCTGAACCACTTAGTAAATTTGGCGCCCAATTTAAATTGAAAAATAATAAAAATTTGCCTCTTAAAATTTTAGGATCTTCAAACTTAAAACCTATTAATTTTAAAGAGAATAAAGGTTCGGCGCAATGTAAAAGTGCAATTATTTTTGCAGGAATGAGAACAAACGGAACAACATTTATCAGAGCGAAAAAATCTAGAAATCATACTGAACTTTTGTGTAAATATTTGAAGTTACCAGTTACTGTAAAAAGTAAAAAAAACTACGATGAAATAAAAGTAAACAAGGTAAAATCAATTAAATCTTTAAACTACAACATACCTTCCGATATAAGTTCAAGTGCTTTTTTTATTGTGTTAACAGCCCTTTCAACTGAGTCAGAATTAGTTATTAAAAATGTAAATATAAATCCATCTAGGACAGGAATTATTACTATTTTAAAAAAAATGGGTATAAAAATTTTATTCAAAAATAAAAGATTTTACAAAGGTGAAAGAATAGCTGACATAAAAATTATAAGCCCTCATTCAATTAAATCCATTAATTGTCCTGTAAAATTAAATAGTGGTGCAATTGATGAGTTTCTTGTCATTTTTTTAGTTGCGGCTAAAGCACGTGGAATCTCTTATTTTAAAAATTTATCTGAGTTAGACCAAAAAGAGAGCCCTAGACTTAAATGGGGAAAATATATTTTAAGTAAAATGGGAGTGAGAACTATTTCAACAAAAGACTCAATCAAAATTTATGGTAACCCTAA
>CACBBX010000036.1:5000-6872 GCA_902537575.1 uncultured Pelagibacteraceae bacterium | reverse complement strand
TTTTTCTAACATCTATTTTTATGTCATCACTCATTAAAGCTTCCTTACAAATTAATGCTGATAATCGCTCAACATTTCCTATGTTTTTGAAATCCTTAAAATTGAATACTCTTCCATTTTCTTGGGCTTCAGTAAAAAAATCTGCTTCTTTATTACTAATTTCAATTGTATTAGCCCACCTAATATTCATTAACCAAAAATTTTTCTCCTTTCTAAATCTTACTCTCTTTGGAACATATATTCTTGCTTCTGCTTCAATTTTCTCAGTTACCTCTTTTTGACTTTTAAATTTAAATGGTTTTACAATAAATTCTTTTCCTGGCATCAGTGGATCTTTACCGTCCATTTTATTAGACGCAGCAAAGGCGTCCATTCTACATCCAGATTGACAAATATCTATATAGTGACAACCTTTACACCCTTCATATAAATAACTTTCATTTCTCCACGATGTTGTATTTTGGTAAGCATCTTTTAAACCAATTTCATAAACATTTCCATAATCCTTATCCTCCATAACACAACCATGACTTTGACCATTAGAATTTATATTAAATCTATGACCTTGTTGCGTAGGACACCCTCTTCCTACGAAATCTTGATATTTTTCAAGGTCACCAATCATACACAAAGGATAATTAATCAATGTACCCACATTTAAACCAAAATCTTTTTTTAATCTTAAAAGCTCATCTAATGATGATTTGGCCACTTCCACTCTTGCTCGGTGTTCGTTATTTTTATCTTTTCTATCATAAGCTGGGGGTATTACTCTGTGGGCAAAAAATTGTGTTACACCTAGACTATGTAAGAACTTTCCAGAATTATAAATTGTTTCGTGATTTAGTTGAGTTACAATAGTGTTTGCACTAACTCTGATACCAGCAGCAACAGTCGTTTTAATTCCATCAACAATTTTTTTATAAGATCCTTTGTAGGTTGTAATATAATCAGTTTCAGTTGGAAAATAAGAAAACCAAGAAGTCAAAACATGGTCCAGACCTATATCCTTCAGTTTTCTCATTTTTTCAGGTGTTGCTAACATTAAATTACTATTTAAACTTGTTGAGATATTATTAGAGACCAATTTTTCTAAAGCGTAACACAATTGGTCAAATTTTGCCAAAGGCTCTCCTCCAGATAGAATAACGTGAAAAACTTTATTTTTAACAAACTCATCAATAAGATAATCAATTTTTTTTTCGTCTAAATTGAATTTACCTGCATGCTCCTCTCTCCATGGATTATAACAATGCCTACATTTGACATTACACGCCTCTGTCATTTCCAGGTTTATAGTTGTCGGTGCGGAATAAACTTTCTTTATATAATTAGTAACCTTAGGCTTAGGTTTATAATTTTTTTCAGACGGATATTCTTCTTTTTGGTGAGAACGATATCTTTTTCTATCTTTTTCACTAAAAACTTTATTATTTAAATCTGTCATAGGTTTATAATAGTTTACTATTCATATATTTAAATTAATTTTCTTGCCAATACAGTAATAAAATTACCATAAAATGGAGGAGATATTGATCTTTTATTAAAAATTTTTAGTAAATTTTTTTTGTTAAAATATGTTGTGTTAAAATATGGATAATCAATTTTTAAAATTTTTAATCTATTAAATTTTAAGAATCGTAAAAGAGACTCCATAGAAAACAGAGAGATGTGTGACTTATCGTATAGCATTCTATAATTATTTTTATATACCCTTGCCATAGCACTGTCAAAATCAGGAGTTCCGATAATTAGATAGCCATTTTTCTTTATAATTTTTTTTAAATTTTTAATAAAGTTTTTTGGATTTTTGATATGTTCTATAACGTGATAACAAACAACAACATCAAATTTTTGCTTTAAATTAAAGCT
>CACBBX010000035.1 GCA_902537575.1 uncultured Pelagibacteraceae bacterium | reverse complement strand
TTATTTGATTGAGATCTGAAAATTTCCAATCTTCTTGTTTTCTATTTGGAAAACCTTTATTTATAAAATTATCTAAAGAAAATTTTTTTATTTCAATATCTTTTTGAGACAAACTTAAATTTCTAATAGTATTTTCAAAATCTTTTTGTAATTGTTCTTTCATCTAATTAAAATTTTCATATCCTTTTTTTTCTAATTCTAGGGCTAGATCTGGACCTCCGGATTTAACAATCTTTCCATTCATCAAAACATGAACAAAGTCAGGCTTAATATAGTCAAGCAATCTCTGATAATGTGTAATTATTAAAAATGAGTTTTTTTCGTTTCTTAAAGTATTTACCCCATCTGCTACAATTCTTAAAGCATCTATGTCTAGCCCTGAGTCTGTTTCATCAAGAATTGAAAGTTTTGGTGATAACATTGACATTTGTAAAATTTCATTTTTCTTTTTTTCTCCTCCAGAAAAACCAACATTTAATTGTCTATTTAACTTTTCCTCATCAAATTTAAGTTCTTTGGATTTTTCTCTTACTAATTTAAGAAATTCAATAGCATCAAGTTCTTTCTCACCTCTTGCTTTTCTAACTGCGTTTAATGAAGTTTTTAAAAATATATTTGTGTTTACTCCAGGAATTTCCAAAGGATATTGAAAAGCTAAAAAAATACCTTTATGAGCTCTTTCCTCTGTTTCAAGTTCAAATAAATCTTTTTCCTCAAAAAGCACTTCTCCAGAAACATCATATCCTTTTTTTCCAGATAAGATATTTGATAGAGTACTTTTACCTGATCCGTTAGGGCCCATTATGGCATGCACTTCACCAGGATTAACTTTAAGAGAAAATTCTTTTAAAATTTCTTTATTATCTATTTTAGCATTAAGTTTATTTATTTTTAACATTAGCCTACACTTCCTTCTAAACTAATTCCAACTAGCTTTTGTGCCTCAACAGCAAATTCCATTGGTAATTGTTGTAATACTTCTTTGCAAAATCCATTTACAATTAAACCAACTGCCTCCTCTGCACTTAGTCCTCTTTGTTGACAATAATGTAATTGCTCCTCACTTATTTTAGAAGTGGTTGCTTCATGAGCTATATTTGACTCTGAATTTTTATTTTTAATATAAGGAACTGTATGAGCACCACATTTATTGCCCATCAATAAAGAATCACACTGAGTGTAGTTATTTGAATTTGATGCTTTTGATGAAATATCAACCAATCCTCTATACGTCATATCTGAAAAGCCAGCACTAATTCCTTTTGATATTATTTTACTTTTTGTATTTTTCCCTAAATGGATCATTTTAGTTCCTGTATCAGCTTTTTGGTGATTATTTGTAATGGCAATTGAATAAAATTCACCAACAGAATTATCACCTTTTAAAATGCAACTAGGATATTTCCAAGTAATTGCAGATCCAGTTTCAACTTGTGTCCAAGATATTTTAGAATTCTTTCCTTTGCATAAGCCTCGTTTGGTTACAAAATTGTATATACCACCTTTTCCATCTTTATCACCTGGATACCAATTTTGAACTGTTGAATATTTTATTTCAGCGTCATCAAGAGCAACTAATTCAACATTTGCAGCGTGCAATTGATTTTCATCTCTCATAGGAGCTGTACAACCTTCTAAGTAACTAACGTAACTTCCTTTGTCTGCAATAATTAAAGTTCGTTCAAATTGACCAGTGTTGGATGCGTTTATTCTAAAATATGTTGAGAGTTCCATTGGACATCTTACGCCCTCGGGAATGTATACAAAGGAACCATCAGTAAAAACTGCTGAATTTAAAGTTGCAAAAAAGTGATCAGTTAATGGAATTACAGAACCTAAATATTTTTTAACTAATTCTGGATGATTTTGAATTGCCTCTGAAATTGGACAAAAAATTATTCCTTGTTTTATTAACTCTTCTCTAAAAGTTGTTGCAACTGAAACTGAATCAAAAACAGCATCAACTGCAATACCGTTTAATCTTGCTTGTTCTTGAAGGGGGATACCCAACTTTTTATAAGTTTCTAAGAGTTTAGGATCTAATTCATCTAAACTTTTTGGTTTATCATCCATACTCTTAGGTGCAGAATAATAATATAAATCTTGGTAATCTATATTTGGATATTTTGGTTTTTGCCAAACTGGTTCTTTTAATTGTTTAAATCTTTCATAAGCCTTCAGTCTAAATTCAAGCATCCATTTTGGTTCTTTTTTAATATTAGAAATAAATTTAATTACATCCTCATTCAACCCCTTAGGTGCTCTGGTATTTTCTATATCAGTTGAGAAACCGTATTTATAATCCTTTAATTTATCTATTTCCTTCTGTCTATTTTCCATCTTAATTAACCCGATCTGAATTATTTTTTAATAAATCCTGTAAACTTTTTTTTTCAAAAAAAGTATTAATGTGAGTTTCTAATTCATCCCAAAGATTATGTGTTACACATTTAGTTGCTTTTCCATTGCAGCCTTTTTTTGACTCTTTCTTACACTGAACGGTTTTAACTTTTTCATCAACTGCATTTAGAATATTCGTAAGTTTAATTTCATTTGGTTTCTTTGACAAAACATATCCGCCTTGAGTTCCTCTAGTACTTTTCACAATTTGATTTTTCTTTAGTTTGGAAAAAATTTGCTCTAAGTAGTCTAAGGAAATTCCTTGTCTTAATGAAATATCCCTTAAAGACACCGGATTTATAGTGTCGAACCTTGCAAGATCAACTAATGCCATAACGGCGTATCTACCCTTTGATGTTAATTTCATATTACCCAATAAATTATGGGCTTTTTATACATACCTGACTAAAATGGTCAAGTTTTGACTTAAAAAAAAAACTAACATTTTGTCGCTCAGTTATGATAAATGTAACTTTTTTTTTGAGAATAATAATCAATAGCGTGTATGGACAATAAAATTTTAGAAATATTCATTCCAGGTCCCGCAGGACGTCTTGAGGCTAAATATTTTAAGAGTAAAAAAAATACCTCCCCTATTGCATTAGTACTTCAGCCTCATCCTCAATATGGTGGAACCATGAATAATAAAGTTGTTGTGGATGCATTTCATACATTTATGGAAAATGATTTCTCTGTTTGCAGATTTAATTTTAGAGGTGTTGGAAAAAGTGATGGAGAATTTGATAATGGTCAAGGAGAACTTGCTGACGCAGCTGCAGCGTTGGACTGGTTGGAAAGAGAAAATTTTGATAATTCACAATGTTGGGTATCTGGTTTTTCTTTTGGATCTTTAATAGCTATGCAACTACTAATGAGAAGACCTGAAATAAATAGATTTATAGCTATTTCGCCTCAACCTAATGTTTATGATTTTTCTTTTTTATCACCTTGCCCTGCTTCGGGAATGGTTGTTTTTGGAAAAAAAGATGAACTTGTTCCCTCAGAATATATTGTAGAGTTAAATCAAAGATTAAGTGCACAAAAAGGGATAAAAGTTGCGTTTGAAGCAATAGCTGATGCAAATCATTTTTTTTCTAAATCAGATAATTTATTAATTAAAACTTTAGATAAATATATAAAAAAAGAAACAGCTCTTTATTAAAAGTTTTTTACCAGTTTGCCACCAACTGTTGGTTTATTACATCCTGTTGTACTTGGAAATGAATTTGGTAAATTTAAAAAAGATCTAATAGATAAATATCCAAATGCTTGTGATTCAATATAGTCACCATTAAAACCATAGTTATCTATATAATCGAAAATAAAATTATTTTTATCGTTAAGATTCTCTTTAATAGAATCTATTAAAGCAATATTTTTTCTTCCTCCCCCAGAAATTAAGTATTTGATTTTACTATTAGTACCTATATTTTCTATTCCTTTAGCTATTAGATAACCTGTAAAGTTTGTAATTGTTGAACAGCCATTTTCAAATGTAAGACCTCTAGCAAATGAGTTATCGAAATCTTTAATGTCTAAAGATTTTGAGTATGTATCTATTTGAAAATTTTCAATGATTTGATTAGTAATTAACTGATCAATTTTTCCCGCTTTTGATATGTTTCCATTTTCATCAAATTTTTTATTAGAATTTTTTCTAACCCAGTCATCTATCAAACAATTTCCAGGCCCAATATCATGAGCAATAATATTATCCTCAAAATCACTAGAAATATTCATAATCTTAGTAAGGTTTGTTATTCCTCCAATATTTATAAATCCAGTCGGAAATCCTGTTTTGAATTTTTCGTTAATAATATTCGATATGAGATAGTGAAATATTGGCGTTAAAGGTGCTCCTTGTCCTCCATTTTCCATATCTTTTTGTCGAAAATTATAAACTACCTTTTTTTTTAATAATTGAGACAGCAGCTTTCCATCTCCAAGTTGTTTCGAAATTTTTTTTTGTGGATCATGAAATATTGTTTGTCCATGAAAACCAATTAAATCAATTTTATTATTATATTTTTTCTGCATGAAAAACTGTGATTTTTCTCTCTAGATTTTCTAATTCTTTTGAATATATAAATAAATCATTCTCATTCAAAACTAAGTTTCTTAATTTAATCAAATCTTCTTGTAGACCTACATCATACTCAAAATACTTATCTAAAATGTTGTAAAATTGATATTGTCCATCAGACTGTATTATCGATATATCCACTCCATCCATTGAAGTTCCACTCATTAATCCAATAGATGTAAATAATTTTTGTTTCATTGATATTCTTTTTATTAAAAATTTGTATATTGTTACTATAGACTTATGAATAAATTTTTAAAAGAATTTAAAGATCGTGGATACTTCTACCAATGTACTAGTGAAGATGAATTATCAAATCTACTTAATAAAAAAAAAATCAAAGCTTATATTGGTTTTGATTGTACCGCTGAGAGTTTACATGTTGGTAGTTTGCTGCAAATAATGTGTTTAAGATTACTTCAAAAAAATGGACATCGTCCTATAGTTTTATTAGGAGGCGGGACTACAAGAATTGGTGACCCATCTGGAAAAGATAAAACTAGAAAAATTTTAAGCGAAGAAGAAATTGAAAAAAATATTAAAAATATTAAAAGTATTCTCAAAAAATTTTTAGATAATGATGACCCGAGCACAAAACCAATATTTGTAAATAATTTTACTTGGTTAAAAAATTTGAATTACATTTCTTTCCTAAGAGATATTGGAAAACACTTTACTATCAATAGGATGTTGTCATTTGATAGTGTCAAATTAAGGTTAGATAGAGAACAATCGTTAAGTTATATGGAATTTAATTATATGATTTTGCAAGCATATGATTTTTTAGAATTAAACAAAAAAGAAAATTGTGTTTTACAAATTGGTGGTTCGGATCAGTGGGGAAATATTGTAAATGGTGTTGAGCTTATTAAAAGATACTCTAATAATCAAACTTTTGGTTTAACTACTCCACTAATTACTTTAGCTACAGGCGCAAAAATGGGTAAGACAGAATATGGTGCAATTTGGTTAGATGAAAAATTTTTATCACCTTATGATTATTGGCAATTTTGGAGAAATATTGATGACAGTGATGTGGTTAAATTTTTAAAAATGTTTACTGATCTTGATATTAGTGAGATCGGAAAATTAAAAAAAAATAATATCAATGAATTAAAAATCTTGCTTGCAAATAAAACTACTTCTTTGCTTCATGGCGAAAAGGCAGCGAGGAATTCAGAACAGGCTGCTAGAGAGGCATTTTCTGGGAATTTACTTGGTTCAAATTTACCTACAGTAACTATTTCAACAGAAAATATTAATAAAAAAATTAATGTTTTAGATCTTATTTTACTATCTAAATTAGAAAATTCTAAAAGTGAGATTAGAAGACTTATAAAAGGAAATGCAATAAAAATTAATGATAATACTATATCTGATGAAAAATTTATTATTGATCACCATCTATTTAAAAAAAATTACTTCAAGTTATCTATAGGAAAAAAAAGACACATTAAAGTTGAGCTAAATTAATTTTTTTTAATTTTTTCTATTGTACGAGTTATAAATCTTGGGGTTAATGTCTTAATTGGATTTACAGTGGTTTCTAACTTCTTTGGTGGTCCTTTAATCTTAAAACTTACTCCAAAAATTCCTTCTCCTGTTTTGTCTCCAACCAAAATTTTCCCAAGAACTGGTATTGTGCTTATTGTTTTATTAATAGTGGTTGCTGGCACAAGTGTCCCTCTTAGGCTAATTAGTTTATCATCCTCTACATATCCACTCATTAAAACTGAAATTGCAGGACCAATTGCATAAATCTCATCTATTGTCATTAGATCTCCATGATTTTTAAAGTTCATTTCTAATTCATCAAATCTAATTCCCTCTCCAGATAAAATATCAGCAATACCTTGCAAAGAAGCAAGCGTAAGGATTTTTGTTAAAGCTGGTAATTCTTTAAGTTTAAAATCATAAATATTAAGTTTAGATTTAGAAATATTATCTTTTTTAGATGAATAGAAATCTAGATATCCTTCGTCAAACCCTTTAATAAATTTATATCTTTCAACTAATGGTTTTGCTTTCGAGGAGTATAGTGTAGTTATTTTGTTTTTATCCGCATCAGTAACGATAGTAAACGATATATTTTTTTTATTATCAAAAACTGCAGAAAAATTAGCATCTACAACACTATTATCTTTAATAAATAAATTTCCTTTTAAATCTGAAATATAATTGATTTCGTCTAAAGAGACCTCATTTAAATTTATATTTAAAACAACATCATTTTGAAAAATATTATATTTTTTTTTATCATTATCTTTTAAAAGATTTGTAATTAAAGTATTTGCATTTAAACTCGAGCCAACAAGATCATAATCATTTTTTTTTATTTTTTTTATAGAATATTTGTTTAACTTATTCTCTGTATCAAAATAATCAAATTCTATATAATCAACATTAATAATTGAATTATTATTATTTAAGATAAGATTACTTACTTTAATTTTATTTTTGTTTTCTAAAATATTTAGATTATTTAAAGAAAGATTTATATTATGTTTGTAGTAACCGTCAATTTTTAACTGAGTGTTTATTTTATTATTTTTTTTATAATTTAAAAAATTAACCTCAAAATTAGTTTTATCTAAATTCAAATCTATATCAAAATTAATTTTTTTATCATTTGTTGATATTAAATATTTTATACTTTCAAATTCATCATCAACTTTTATTTTGCCCTCACCTGATAAAGATAATTTTTTATCATTATATTTAATATTTAATTTTTGGTCCTTAAAATTA
>CACBBX010000034.1 GCA_902537575.1 uncultured Pelagibacteraceae bacterium | reverse complement strand
CAACTGTTGCTGTTAGTCCTTGAATAAATCCTTTTCTATCACCCTCTAGCAAAGAATGGTGAGACCATGTCACAGTGGTTCCAGATAACAATAATACCAAAGTATTAATCAGAGGGATATCCCATGGATCAAATGTTTCAATATCTTTAGGAGGCCAAACATTTCCAACAAACTCATTTGGAAATAAACTGATATCAAAATATGCCCAGAACCAAGCTACAAAGAACATCACTTCTGATGCAATAAATAATGTCATTCCATATCGGTGATGAATTTGCACAACGGGGGTATGATGACCTTGATGTTCTGCTTCAATCACAACATCTCTGAACCACATATAGGCTCCATAAATAACTAGTGCTAACCCAAGATACATTCCCCAGGAAACATCGTTATGCATATAAAAAATTGTACCTATGGCTAATACTAAGCATGAAAAAGATACGTAAATAGGCCAAGGACTTGGGTCTACTAAGTGATAGTCGTGTTTTTTCTCAGCTGACATTTTTTATGATTATGATTGTTTATAGTATTCTGTCGAGAAAAAAGTATACGACATAGTTACATCCTGTAAATTTTTTACTGTTGGATCATTTACAAGTTCTGGATCTAAGTAAAAAGTCATAACATAAGTTGCTTTTTCTCCAGCTTTGAGCTCCTGTTTTTCAAAACAAAAACAACCTAATTTACTATAGTATTTTCCAAAACTTGAAGGTGAAACGTTAAAGCTAGCAACTCCATAAGTGGTGTCGTCACCATAATTTTCTACTTCAAATTCTATTTTGTTAACTTGACCAACTTTAACATCCATTACATTAGATTTTGCTTTAAAATCCCAGGTAAGATTATTAACATTAGTATCAAATCTAACACTTACGATTTTATCTAAAACCATTTTTGGTGGTTCTTTAGAAACTTGTGTTGTTCCCCCAAAACCAGTTACTCTACAAAATAAGTCATAAAGTGGTACAGCGGCGAAAGACAGGCCAAGCATTAAGCAGAATATTCCAGCAAGTAGTATAGGAGTTAAAGTTTTTTTCTTCATCATATCTGTCTATCAAAAACTCCAACGTTATATAAAGTAAACACAAATAAGAAAACCATAAAAGCTAAAATTGCTACAGCAGTTAAAATATTTTTTTTTTTAGTTTTTTTATCAGGTGTCATCATAAAATTTTATCAATCAAAAAAAGAACAAATATCAGAAATAAATATAAAATTGAATATCCAAAAATAGTTTTTGCTTTTTTTGAATCAAATTTATTTTTTTTAAATTTGTAAAGTTCGAAACATAGAAAGTTATAGTAAAGTGTTAAAATTAGAGATGGTATTAAAAAAATCATACTAACAAAACCAATAACGTAAGGCAAGACAATCACTGGTAACATAAATAATGAATAAATTAATATATTTAATTTTGTACTCTCAACTCCATTGGTTAATGGTAGCATTGGTATTTTTGCTATCTTATAATCCTCAGATTTATATAGGCTTAAAGCCCAGAAATGAGATGGAGTCCAAAAGAAAATTATTAGAAAAAATGTTATAGGCTCCAACGAAAGTGAATTAGTAGCAATTGTCCAACCAATTACTGGTGGTAAAGCACCCGCAGCGCCTCCGATCACTATGTTTTGGGGAGTTTTTCTTTTAAGCCAGATTGTATAGACAAAAACATAAAATAAAATCGTAGATAGCAATAAACCAGCTGATATTCTATTGGCAAAATAATCCAACGCTATTACAGAAAATATTGACAACGTAATACCAAAGATCAGTGCCTGATTTTTGTTTACTTTTCCAGTTGGAATTGGCCTTAAACAAGTTCTAGACATTAACGCATCTAAATCAGACTCGTACCACATATTAAGTGCACCTGCTGCGCCTGCACCTATTGAAACTAAAATTATACCAATAATTGCATCTTTTGTGGGTACTATATTTGGCGCCATTAACAATCCAACAGCACAAGTAAAGATAACTAATGACATTACTCTTGGCTTCATTAGTTTAAATAATTCGGATAAATTAAATACGTCTTCCTGACTTAAATTTCTATTTTTTAATTTAGACTTAATCATTAATTTTCTGTTTAAAATATCTATGTTAATAAATTAACTTATAGATTTTTCAACGCTTTCATCATCTTCAAATTTAGGCAATTCCTCAAAAGTATGAAAATTCGGTGGAGATGGTACAGTCCACTCTAAAGTTGTAGCTCCCTCTCCCCAAGGGTTTTGAGCTGCAGCTTTTTTCTTAGAAAATGCATAAATTAAATTAGCAAAAAATACCACTAATCCTATAACTGAAATATATGATCCTATCGATGATATATAATTCCATCCTGCAAAAGCATCTGGGTAGTCAGCATATCTTCTTGGCATTCCAGCAAGACCTAAAAAGTGCTGTGGGAAAAATACTAAATTGACACCAATGAATGTTAACCAGAAATGTAATTGACCCATCCATTCTGAATATTCATATCCAGACATCTTTCCAAACCAATAATAAAAACCTGCAAATATTGCAAACACTGCCCCTAAAGATAAAACATAGTGAAAATGTGCAACTACATAGTAAGTGTCATGCATTGCTGTATCAACCCCTGCATTAGCTAAGACAACTCCTGTAACTCCACCTACTGTAAATAAAAATATAAAACCTAATGCCCATACCATTGGTGTTTTAAATGAGATAGATCCACCCCACATCGTTGCTATCCATGAAAATATTTTAATCCCTGTAGGAACCGCTATAATCATTGTAGCTGCTAAAAAGTATGCTTTTGTATCTGTACTTAAACCGACTGTGTACATATGGTGAGCCCATACAACAAAACCAACAATTCCAATTGCAACCATAGCGTAAGCCATTCCCAAATATCCAAATACGGGTTTTTTAGAAAACGTTGAAACAATATGACTTATCATTCCAAAACCAGGCAAAATTAAAATATAGACTTCGGGATGACCAAAAAACCAAAATAAATGTTGGAATAAAACTGGGTCTCCACCAGTTTGTGCATCAAAAAAGGCTGTTCCAAAATTTCTGTCAGTTAGAAGCATTGTGATTGCTCCAGCTAAAACAGGTAAAGACAACAATAGTAAAAAAGCTGTAACCAGAATTGACCAAGCAAATAAAGGCATTTTATGTAAAGTCATGCCTGGAGTTCTCATGTTTAAAATAGTTGTAATAAAATTTACTGCTCCTAAAATTGATGAAGCGCCTGCTAAGTGTAAACTTAAAATTGCAAAATCCATTGCAGGACCTGGTTGTCCAGCAGAAGATGATAAAGGAGGATAAATAGTCCAACCACCTCCAACTCCTGTTTGACCTGGAGGTCCGTCCATAAAAATAGACATGATTAATAAAATAAATGATGTAGGTAATAACCAAAATGAAATATTATTCATTCTTGGAAACGCCATATCTGGAGCACCAATCATAATCGGTACAAACCAATTACCAAAACCACCAATCATAGCTGGCATCACCATGAAAAAAATCATAATCAAACCATGACCAGTTACTAAAACATTATATAAATGATAATTACCTCCCAGGATACCATCTCCCGGATGCATCAACTCCATTCTCATTAAAACTGAAAATGCTGTACCGATTACTCCTGCAATAATTGCAAAAATTAAATACATTGTTCCAATATCTTTGTGATTGGTTGAATAAGCCCAACGCTTCCAACCAGTTGGAGTGTGATCGTCGTGTGATGCAGTCTGTGTATACATAATTATTTACTCGCTAGTCTTTTAAATTGATCCTCTTCAATTACTTGTTTTGCAAATTTTACTTTAGCATCCATAAGCCACTCATTATATTCTTCTTCAGAAACAACTCTGACTGTTATTGGCATGAAAGCATGTTTAATTCCACAAAGTTCAGAACATTGACCATAATAAGTTCCAACTTTTTCAGCTTTAAACCAAGTTTCATTAATTCTACCAGGCACAGCATCTCTTTTTACCCCGAAAGCTGGCAAAGCCCAAGCATGTAATACATCGTTTGCAGTAATTAGTACCTTAACTACTTTATTTACCGGCACTACAAGTTCATTATCAACTGCTAATAATCTAGGTTGATTCTCTTTTAAATCTTTATCTTCAATCATGTAAGATTCGAAAATTATATTTTCATCTGGATATTCATAACCCCAATACCACTGATACCCAACTGCCTTAACTGTAACTTCTGCTTTTGGAATAGTATCTTGTTTATATAAAATTTTAAATGAAGGTACAGCCATGACAATTAAAATTAAGCATGGAATTAATGTCCATAAAACTTCAACTGCAACATTATGAGTTCTTTTTGAAGGAACTGGATTTGCTGATGCTCTAAATCTTATACAAGCATAAACCATTAAGAATAAAACAAATACACTTATTGCAATAATTATTGGAAGTAAAAGGTTGTCATGAAAATTTACAATATCTCTCATCGTTTCAGATGCTGCATTTTGAAAACCTAATTGCCAGTCTTTTGGTTGATCAGCTAAGGCATGAGAAGTTGTTAAAACTGCTAAGATTATAAATAAAAATTTATTCATTTTTAGACACTATATAAATCCTCTTTAGAAAAATTACACTTTACTTTTCGCGACAAAATATCAATTAATGGCGTAATTTATGATCGATATGGCAGAAATTACAGCTGTTTCAGATCTTAGGATGTTTTCATTAATTTTTATAGCCTGAACACCTTTGTATGAGAGAATCTCGTCTCTTTCACTCTCAGAAAAGTCTCCTTCAGGACCTACAACGATACAAGTTGGCTTGCTAGTAAGTTTTTTTAAATCTACTTTATTATTTTCTGAATTAAGATCTGTGAAAATCAAATCGACATCACTCTTATCCAGGAAATCTCTAAGATTTTGTGGGTCTTCAATATTAGGAACCTGAATTCTATTCGATTGTTCGGCTGCTTCTATAACAACTTTTTCTAATCTTTCTTTATTTATTTTCCTAACAATTGTTCGATCAAAAATAATAGGCAAAAACTTTGTAACTCCTAACTCAGTTGCTTTTTGGATCATGAAATTAAAGTAATTAGATTTGATAGGTGAAAAAGCTAACCATAGCTCTTTAAAATTCTCTTTTTGTCTTAATTGTTTTGTAACATTAAACTCAACAATATTTTTTGAAATACCTAAAATTTTTACCTCCCACTCACCACTAATATTAAATAAAGAGAAAACTTCATTTTCTTTAATTCTCATAACCTTACTTACATAATGAGATTGTGATTTATCAAGTGTAGCAGTTAAATTAAGTGATAAACTTTCTGGAAAAAATAATCTAATGTTACTCATATAGATAAATTAGTTTATGAAAAATATTAAAGCAATAATTTTTGATGCATATGGAACTTTATTTGATGTAAATTCAGCTGCTGAGAAATGCAAAGATAAAATTGGTGATAAGTGGGAAGGTTTTGCAAATTACTGGAGAACTACTCAGCTAGAATATACTTGGCTTAGAAGTTTAATGAAAAGACATAAAGATTTTTGGCAAGTAACTGAAGATAGTTTAGATAAATCTATGAAAGCTTATGAAATAGATTCTTCATTGAGAAATGAATTATTAGATCTTTATAAAATTCTTTCACCATTTAAGGAAGTGCCTGCAGTTTTAAAATCACTTAAAGAAAAAGATTTAAAACTTGCTATTCTTTCAAATGGTACACCTACCCTTCTTAATCAATTAGTTAAAAGCAGCAATTTAGATAATTTATTTGATGATCTTTTTTCAATAGAAGAAGTTGGTATTTATAAACCAGACCCTAAAGTTTACGATATACCAATTAAAAAATATAATATTCAAAAAAATGAAGTTACTTTTTTAAGTGCCAACACTTGGGATGTATCAGGTGGTGGAAATTATGGATACAATTCTATTTGGGTAAATAGAAATAACAATATTTTTGATAAACTTGACTATTTGCCTAAACATCAAATTAAACAACTTGGAGAGTTACTTGATATACTCTAATAAATTCTTATATCGTTAAAATGAAAAACATCGAAATCAGTAAAATTATTAACCCTATCCTTGCATCTGATGGTGCGGGAGTTAAATTAAAAAGAAGTATTGGTGTAGAACCAAATTATTTTGATCCATTTTTGATGTTAGATGAGTTTGGATCAGAGAATAGTGAGGATTACATTGCTGGTTTTCCACCCCATCCTCATCGAGGAATTGAAACAGTAACCTATATGTTAGCCGGAGATTTTGAACATAAAGATAGCACCGGGGGTGAAGGAAGAATGACGGCAGGAGATGTTCAGTGGATGAAAACTGGAAGCGGAATAATTCATTCTGAAATGCCGGCAATGAAAGAAGGCAAACTTCATGGATTTCAATTATGGATTAATATGCCTGCTAAATTAAAGATGAGTAAGCCTGAATATATTTTCATAGATGCAGATAAAATGAGTGTTCATAAAGATAAAGAGAAACAGGTTAAAGTTATAGCTGGAAATTTTGAAAAAGCTAAAGGCCCTGTTAAAGGTCATAATGTTGAGCCAATCTATTTTGATATTGAGCTGACCAAAGATAAATTATTTAGCTATAAATTACCTTCAACTCATAACACTTTTATTTATCTAATAAATGGTGAAATTGAAATTGGAAAAAATAAACACGATGATGTTAAAGATAGTACTTTAATACTCTTAACTAGAGGTGAAGATTTAACAGTGAAAGCTAAATCAAATGCTAAGTTCTTGGTGGTTTCTGGCAAGCCTATTAATGAGGAAATAGCTAGAGGTGGTCCTTTTGTGATGAATACTAAAGCAGAAATCTTGCAAGCAGTCCAAGATTATCATAGTGGTACTTTTGTAAAATAAATTATGAAAACTGTAAAAATAGAAAAATTTGGAAGTCCTGATGTACTAAAAGTTGAAAATGTTGAAATTGGTAAACCTCAGTCTAATGAAGTTTTAATTAAAAACTTATCTATTGGAATAAATTATATAGATACTTATCACCGAACTGGGCTCTATCCTATTCCACTTCCTAGTGGAATTGGCCTTGAAGCGTGCGGTGTGATTGAAGAAGTAGGTCCTAATGCTACTTTATTTAAAGTTGGAGATAGAGTTTCCCATGCTTCTATGCCTATTGGTGCATATTCAGAAAAACATATTATGCCAGAGAATAAACTTGTGCCAGTTCCAGATGGAGTTTCAGATGAAGTTGCTTCATGCGTCACATTAAAAGGAATTACTGCAGAATATTTATTACATAGAGCTTATCCACTAAAGAAAGGTGACAAAATTCTTTATCACGCAGCAGCTGGAGCACTAGGACAAATACTGTGTCCTTGGGCCAATTCTATTGGTGCAGAAATTATTGGTACTGTTGGCTCTAAAGAAAAGGAAGAAATTGCAAAGAGAA
>CACBBX010000033.1 GCA_902537575.1 uncultured Pelagibacteraceae bacterium | reverse complement strand
ATTATGATTCAGTTATTGGCATGAATAAAGAAAATTCACTAAATAGATTTTTAAAAAAAAACTCCATTAAACATTTTCCAGCTGTTGGTGATGCTACTTTAAGTGGTGTTATTGTTGAATGTAATATAGAAACTGGCTTAGCAAATAACATTCAGAGCTATTTTTATGGAAATTTTTTCAAAAATTAAATAAAATTTTATGGCAGGACACTCTCACTGGGCTGGAATAAAGCATAAAAAAGGTAAAGCAGATAAACAGCGTTCAAAAATTTTTTCAAAATTATCAAAAGAAATTACAGTTGCTGCAAAACTTGGTGATAAAGAGCCTGCAATGAATCCAAGATTGAGATCTGCCATTCAAGCCGCAAGATCTGCCAATATGCCAAAGGACAATATTGAGAGAGCAATTGACAAATCTTCTGCAACAACTGGATCCAATTTTGAGAATTTAAGATATGAAGGATTTGGACCTGATAAAATTGCTGTTATAGTGGAGACTTTAACAGATAACAAAAATAGAACAGCCTCTAACATAAGAACAATTTTTCAAAAAAATGGAGGGAGTTTAGGAACACAAGGATCAGCTTCGCATAATTTTAGACAATTGGGAATCATTAAGGTTGATAAAAAAGAAATTTCTGATGACAATATTTTGGAATTAGCAATTGATGCTGGAGCTGATGAGTGCATATCTCATAGTGATTTTCATGAAATTCATTGTCCTATTAGCGAAATTTACACTGTTAAAAAAAATTTAGAAAAAATAATAGCTAATTTTATTTCAACAGAGATAGAATGGATACCTTTAAATAGTATAGATATTCAAAATGAAAAAAAAGATCAGGTAATAGAATTTTTAGAATGTTTAGAAGATGATGACGATGTACAAAATGTTTTTTCAAACGTAAATTTAGAGGTTAATTGATGTTAATAATAGGAATTGATCCAGGAATATCAGGATCAATTTGTTTCTTTCAGGATGGCATAATTCAAGAAGTGGTTGAAATGCCAACTATGGTTGAAGGTAAAAAGAATAAGAAGCAAGTAAATGGATCTCAAATTTTTAATGAAATTTCTGAGAAAATAAAAAAAATAGACAAAAAAAATATAAAAGTAGTTATAGAGCATGTCACAGCAATGCCAGGCCAAGGAGTTACTAGTATGTTTAATTTTGGTCAATCTTTTGGAATACTAAAAGGAATTTGTAGCGCTATGCAACTACCAGTCTATTTTGTTAGACCAGCAAAGTGGAAGAAATATTTTAATTTGATTAATTCTGAAAAAGACGCAAGTAGAACAAGAGCGATTGAAATTTTTCCATATTATTCTTCACATCTCTCCAAAAAAAAGGATTCTAATAAGGCAGATGCTATTTTAATTGCTAGTTTTTTCTTTGAAACATACAAAGAGGAGTAATATGTGGATAAATAAAGCCAAATTCATGACACATTTAAGTGTGAAGAGTAATTATGGAAGCAGATATTGCAGCTAAAGCATTAGAATTAGGTACTAACACAGACTTTTCGTTATCTAGTTTATTTTTTAGAGCTGACATAATCGTGAAAGCGGTGATGATTATTCTTATACTTTGTTCTGTGTATTCTTGGGCGGTAATTATAGATAAATTTAGGTTATTTAAAAAAATAAATAAATCTTCTGAAGAATTTGAGGAAAAGTTTTGGAATTCTAAATCTGCTGAAAATTTATATAATAGTTTGCCATCTAAACTTGAAGATCCAATGGCATTAGTTTTTCAGAATGCTATGGAAGGATTATTAAAGAAAAAATCAAGAAACAATTTGAGTGAAAGAACAAGTGCACTTTTACAAAGTGGTATAGAGAAACAAATGACAAAAATTGATAAAGGTTTTACATTTTTGGCAACTGTTGGTTCTACTGCACCATTTATTGGTTTATTCGGTACAGTGTGGGGTATAATGAATTCTTTTCAGTCAATAGCAATATCAAGAAATACTAGTCTTGCAATAGTAGCTCCAGGTATCGCAGAAGCATTATTTGCAACTGCATTGGGACTTTTAGCAGCGATACCTGCTGTTGTAGCTTATAATAAATTTAACAACGACTCAAAAAAATATTCTGACAAATTAGAAAATTTTTCAAAAAGATTTTTAACTATAATTTAAATGGCCTTTAAATTTAATCGTTCTTCAAAAGAACCTATGAGTGAGATTAATGTTACTCCATTTGTGGATGTAATGTTAGTTTTATTGATTATTTTTATGGTAACAGCACCACTTTTAACAGTTGGTGTTCAAGTTGACTTACCTGAAAGTTCTGCAGACTCACTACCTGAAGAAACAGAACCATTGACATTATCAATAAATGCAAAAGGAGAAATATTTATTCAAGAATCTAAAGTTGAATATGACAATATTATCGCAAAAGTTCTGGCTGTTTCAAAAAATAGAACTGATACTAGAATTTATGTTAGAGGAGACAAAACTATAAATTATGGAAGAGTTCTAGAGATAATGGGACTTCTTTCTGGATCAGGCTTTACTAAGGTAGCGTTAATTTCAGAACCTTACAAGCAGAGGTAGTTTAAGTGAATAGAAGTATAATTATCTCTTCTGTTTTTCATACTTTATTAATTATTATTTCAGCGCTGAGCCTACCTTTTTTGGCAAAAAAACCATTAGATATTCCGCCAGTGGTATCAGTCGAATTAATTCAAATTGCTGAAAAAACAAATATTCCTTTTGCACCAAAGGCTAAAAAAATTATAGATAAGGTAAAAGAAAAAGAAAAAAAAATTGTATCTGAGCAAGCTCCACCAAAAAAAATTAAAAAAACAAAAACTAAGACTGTAGTTTCTCCAGATCAAAACATTAAAAATA
Source organism: uncultured Pelagibacteraceae bacterium (assembly GCA_902537575.1). GTDB lineage: Bacteria > Pseudomonadota > Alphaproteobacteria > Pelagibacterales > Pelagibacteraceae > Pelagibacter. Next base: position 4,972 of record CACBBX010000033.1, on the reverse strand, counting down.
TTAAAAATCAGACTCCAGAGGCAATCCCTCTTCCAGATAAAACTGTAAAAAAAATTAAAACCAAACAAGAAAATAAGCAAAATCCAGAAAAAGTTGATAAAGAGGTAAAACAAGTTTCAGAGTTTGAAAAAAAAGATCTATTTGATCCTAATAATATTGCAGCGTTAATTGATAAATCTAAGGAGGAAAGTGCTGAAGTTCTGAAAAACAATAATGATATTACTCAAGATCAAGAGAGAAGTATAGATAATTCAGGTCTTACACTAAGTGAGGAAGATGCTCTTAAAGCACAAATTTTTGGATGCTGGAGCATTCCACTAGGACTACCTTACAACGAAAACTTGTTAGTAAGGATTAAATTAAAATTAAAGCCAGATGGATCAGTAACAAAAACTGAAATTTTAGATCATGCAAGGATGAATAAACCAGGACAAGGCTTTTATAAAGTCTTAGCTGAAAGTGCTTTAAGAGCTGTGAAATTATGTCAGCCCTTAAGAGTTCCGACAACAGGTTATGAAAGATGGAAAGAATTACAATTAAATTTTGATGCAAGAGAGATGTTAGAAGGTTAATATAAATAGTTAAATGATAAAAAAAATTATTACAATATTTTTAATTTTACTTCCAATAAACTCATATGCTTTAATAGAGGTTGATATTACCCGAGGTAATCTTGATCCTCTTCCAGTAGCAGTCTCACCTTTATCTATTGATGAAATGTCAAGAAAAAGTTTTGAAAAAGTTTTAAAAAAAGAAAATATTGGAGAGGAGATTTCAAGTATCGTAGAAAATAATTTACGTACATCAGGATTATTTAATCCTTTAAATAAACAAGCTTTTTTACAAGCTCCTGATATTGCTAATCTTAAACCAAGATTTGAAGATTGGAACTTAATTAAAGCACAAGCACTAATAACGGGTAAAGTAAATTATACTAATGATAAACTAAGAGTTGAATTTAGACTCTGGGATGTTCTTGCAGCAAAAGAAATGATGGCATTAGCTTTTACTACAGTCCCTAGCAACTGGCGAAGGGTTGGACATATCATTTCTGATAAAATTTATGAAAGATTAACAGGTGAAAAGGGTTACTTTGATACAAGAATAATTTATGTTTCTGAAGAGGGACCAAAGACTCAAAGGATAAAAAAATTAGCAATTATGGATCAGGATGGTTTTAACAATAAATTTTTAACTCTTGGAAATGAATTAGTGTTAACCCCACGGTTCAATCCAGCTAGTCAAATGGTTACATATTTATCTTATTTCAAAAATCTGCCTAGAGTTTATTTATTAGATATAGAAACAGGCACACAAGAGGTTGTTGGAGATTTTCCAGGTATGACATTTGCGCCAAGGTTTTCTCCAAATGGTAAAAAAAATAATTATGAGTTTAGCTAAAGACGGTAAGTCCGATATTTATACTATGGATTTAGAAACCAGAGTAGTTCAGAGAATTACAAATCATCCTTCAATTGATACTTCGCCGTCTTATTCTCCTGATGGAAAATTCATAACATTTAATTCTGATAGAAGTGGATATCAACAAATTTATATAATGAAAGATGACGGAAGTAACGTGAAGCGTATTTCTTTTGGAAATGGTCTATATGGAACGCCTGTATGGTCACCTAGAGGTGATTTAATTGCGTTCACTAAATTACATAAAGGAAAGTTTTATATCGGAGTTATGAGAACTGATGGAACTGGCGAGAGATTATTAACTGAAAATTACTATCAAGAGGCACCATCTTGGTCTCCCAATGGAAGGGTATTAATTTTTTATAGAGAAACCAAAACTAACGCAAAAGGGGAGGGTTTTTCTGCTAAGTTATGGTCAATTGATTTAACAGGCTATAATGAGCGTTTAATTAAGACAGTTACAGATGCTTCTGACCCATCCTGGTCATCTTTATTAAGCAATTAATATAAATTTAACATCAGAATAATTGAAATTTCTTGATTTTTTGACTTGAAACCTCTAATTAGTTGTGAAAAAGTAAGGAATTGAAATTAGCAGCAAGGAGCAATTTAATGAAACTAAGCAAAATTCTTAAAAACACACTTATATTATTAACAGCATCTTTAATTTTAACAGCTTGCGCAACTAAAAAAGAAGTTGCAATTGATAAAATTGAGGGTCAAATGCAAGGTGATGTTTACACAGGAACGGACTCAGTTGAGTATTTAGCTGAAGGTGTTCCAGATAGAGTATTCTTTGCAACAAATGAGTCAATTTTAACAACTGCTTCTAGAGAAACTTTAAGAGCACAAGCAGCATGGCTAAGAAAAAATCCAGGAATAAATGTAGTACTTGAAGGCCATGCAGACGAAAGAGGAACTAGAGAGTACAACTTAGCACTTGGAGAGAGAAGAGCTAATGCAGCAAAAGATTATTTGATGACTTATGGTATATCTTCTGACAGAATTGCAGTATTAAGTTACGGTAAAGAAAGACCAGTTGACTCAGGTTCTAATCCTTTGTCATGGTCAAAAAACAGAAGATCAGTAACTGTTAAAGCAAATTAATAAAAAAAAATTTAAAGACCCTAAAACCATTAATGGATTTAGGGTCTTCTTTTCGCCATTTTTATATCCATAAACTGAATAATATATGAGATGTATACTGAAACTAAACATTTTAAACTTTTTTTTAATAACCAATTTATTTTTTATCAGTATTTCAAAAGCTGATAATCATAATATTTATGAAACTTTAGAGATTATTAAAAACGATCTTAAAACACTTGAAAGAGCAGTTTACTCTGGATCAATTGAAACTCCATTAATAAGTAATAGTAATTCAAATTCGGAGCCAAGCTCTAATTCTGAAGATGTCCTTACAAGACATCTTCTTAAATTATCAGAGCTTGAAGATCAATTTAGAGAACTTACAAATAATTTTGAGGAAATAAATTTTAAGTTAGATAAAATATCTAACAGGTTATCAAAAATTCAAGCTGACAATCAAGTAAGGTTTCAAGATATAGAAACCTCAATGAATTCTAATAGCAATAAATCAAAATTAAGCTCAATACCAAAAATTGATGATAAAAAAATTTTGCCTGGAAGCTCTAAACCTCAGGATTTAGGAACTTTATCTTATAAAGATAATGAAACCTCAGAAACTTCTCAACAAATTCAGTCTGTTGAGAGCACTGCAACAATTGTAACTGAAATATTTCAATCAGAGGATAAAATATTACCACAAGATCTTACACTCGAAAAAACAATATGAATTTGCGACAAGTTTTTTAAAGGTAGGAGACTACAGTACAGCAGAAAGAGCCTTTAGAGAATTTGTAGTTTCTAACTCTGATCATGAATTAGCGGGCAGTGCTCAATATTGGTATGCTGAAACATTTAGAATTAGACAACTTTATACTGATGCTGCAACACAAATGGGGTATTGTTAAGCTTTAATACATTTATAGTTTCTGGGTCATATTCTAAACCTGATACATCATTAATTAACTTTACTCCAAGTCGAATTCCTTTTTTCATTATTTTTGATTTTCTTGTATCTAGAGATATTGGTATTTTTTTGCTCAATATTTTTAAAATTTTGTTTATTCTACTCCATTCTAGCTTTTCATTTATAGTTTTAGATCCTGGTCTAGTAGATTCTCCTCCAATATCAATTAAGTTTGCCCCTGAGTTAAATAAATTTAAAGCATGTTGAATAGCTTTATATTTTTTATTAAATTTTCCTCCATCTGAAAAACTATCAGGTGTCAAATTTAACACTCCTAATAAATTAGGAATTAAATTAAATTTTAAATTACAAAAACTTTTTTTTTTTGAAGTAATTTTCTTTAAATCAGAATTAATTTTTTTTTTTAATGAACGTGATAATTTATTAATTTGATTAATAAATACTATTTTTTTGGATTTTCTTGTAATTAATTCAATTTGATCAAAAGAAATTTCTTTAATACCATGAAGTGGTAGTGATTTATTTTTCTCAACAAGATTTTTAGATTTAGCACCATAATAGAAATTACACACTCTTGTGTAATATCTTGTCATCTATAAGTTTAGTGAACTATCTTTGGTTTAAGTCCTAATGAACTTAGTGCTGAACCCTTATCATTGTCCTCGACCTTAATGTCTTCTTTGTCTTTTGGATAAACATTTTTATTTATCAAATTTTCTATTTCCTCTCCTGAGAGAGTTTCATAAGTTAAAAGTGCTTTAGCCAACTTGTGCAAATCATCAATTTTATCAGTTAGTACTTTTCTTGCTCTTTCATAACCTTTATCAACTATTTTTCTTATTTCAGAGTCGACTTTTTGTGCTGTTTCTTCAGACATGTTTTGTTGTCTTGCAACTGATCTACCTAAAAATACTTCTTCCTCGTTTTCACCATATGCAACTGGTCCAAGTTCTTTGCTTAATCCTGCTCTCATAACCATTGCTCTTGCTCTTTTAGTAGCTTGCTCAATATCACTTGAAGCTCCAGTAGTAACCTTATCTTCCCCAAATATGATTTCTTCTGCTACTCTTCCTCCCATTGCTATCGCAAGTTGAGCATGAAGTTGTTCCCGCGTTTGTGACAATTCATCTCTTTCTGGTAATTGCATTACCATTCCAAGGGCTCTACCTCTTGGAATAATTGTAGCTTTATGTATAGGATAAGCTGCGCTTTCGTTTATTGTGACAATAGCATGTCCAGCTTCATGGTATGCTGTCAAAGTTTTTTCCTCCTCAGTCATTACCATTGATCTTCGTTCTGATCCCATCATAACTTTATCTTTTGCATCTTCAAATTCGTTTAAAGTAACTATTCTTTTATTTTTCCTAGCAGCTAATAGCGCTGCCTCATTTACAAGATTTGCTAAATCAGCCCCAGAAAAACCTGGCGTACCCCTTGCAACTGTTCTTAAGTTCACATCTGGTGCCATTTTAATTTTTTTCACATGTACTTTAAGAATTTTTTCTCTTCCTATAATATCAGGGTTAGATACAACTA
>CACBBX010000032.1 GCA_902537575.1 uncultured Pelagibacteraceae bacterium | reverse complement strand
TTTTTATTTAAAACTTTAAGGCCCAACTTATCGTCAAAATTAAGTGGGAAAATCTTTGAAAAAATAGGACCTTTTTTTAGATCTCAAGCAATAATTCATTCTAATATAAAAAAGGCAATTCCAAATATAACTTCTCTAAAATTAAAAATGATTACTCAATCTATGTGGAATAATTATGGTAGAGTATTTGCTGAATACATGTTTATTAAAGATTTTAGATTAGGAAACTTAGCAAATAAAATTCAAATAGAAGGACAGGATATAATTGATAAAATTAAAAGAAATAATTCACAAGTAGTATTTATTTCAGGACATCTAGGAAATTTTGAATTAATGGCAATGTACCTTGAAAAAAATGGTATAGACCTATGCGCTATATATCGACCATTAAATAATATATTTTTAAATAAAATAATTTTAAGTATAAGAAAAAAATATATTTGCAAAAACCAAATCAAGAAAGGTATAGGCGGTATAAAAAAATTAGTTGGTCTTAAAAAAAAAAATTTCTCAACTGCACTAATGATTGATCAGAGGGTTTCAGAGGGAATTTCATCTGAATTTTTTGGTCACAAAGCATTAACAACTAGTATACCAGCTCAATTAGCAAAGAAATTCAATATTCCTATTGTACCTGTTTATATTGAAAGAACTAATGGAATTAACTTTAAGATAAAAATATACAAACCAATTATGTTTCCAAAAAATATTTCTATTCAAGTAATAACTGATGAATTAAACAAAACCCTAGAACAAATGATAATAAAAAAACCAGAACAATGGATATGGTCTCATAATCGTTGGAAGTAAATTTTATTTATTATTAATTTTTTCTCTTTTTATATTCGCTTCTTTAAAAGAATAGTAAGGCTCCTGTAACTCTACATTCCAGTAGGTTAAATTTTCAATGATTATTTTTTTACCTGATACTGCGCATTCAACATAATCTCCGGGCTCTATAATTTGAAAATTATTTGGTAAATATTTTATTTTTGCTAATTTTTTTATCATTTTTAGTTTATACAGTTTATATGAAAATTGGTATAATAGGAAGTGGTGGAAGAGAGCATTCAATATGTGAAAGTTTAAGTAAATCAGAAAAAGTTAAAAAAATATTTTGTTTCCCTGGAAATGCTGGAACTAGTGATGTTGCTGAAAATATCGAAATTGATTTAGAAAATTTTGAAGACATTAAAAATTTTATTTTAGAAAAAAAGATCGAACTAATTATCGTTGGACCAGAAAAACCATTGGTTGAAGGTTTAGTTGACTATTTAGAAAAATTTAAAATTAATGTATTTGGACCAAATAAAATTGCTTCTCAACTAGAGGGCTCAAAAATTTTTACAAAAAAACTGTGTCAAAAATTTAATATACCAACTGCAGAATTTGGAATTTTTCAAAACAAAGATGATGCCAATAAATATTTAGAAAGTTCTAATTATCCTACTGTTATTAAAGCAGATAATCTGGCATCTGGTAAAGGAGTTTATATATGTAATAACCAAAATGAGGCAAAACTAGCAGTAGTCGAAATTTTTGGAGGGAAATTTGGTAAAGCAAAAAATATACTTATTGAAGAATTTTTGCAAGGAGAAGAAATGAGTTTTTTTACTATTCATGATGGAAATAGTTTTAAAAATTTTGGTACTGCTCAAGACCATAAAAGAGTTTTAGAGGGCGACAAAGGAAAGAATACAGGCGGAATGGGGGCATATTCACCATCAAGACTAATCAATGAAGAATTAGAATATAAAATAATAAATAAAATAATTAAACCAACACTTAAAGCTTTGTCTGAAATTGGAGCTGATTATAAAGGTTTTTTATATACAGGTTTAATGATTATAAACAATGAGCCTTATCTTATTGAATACAACGTGAGAATGGGAGATCCAGAATGTCAAACTATACTCCCAAAAATAAAAACTGATTTACTTGATATTTTTTTAGCTTGTTGTGAACAAAAATTAAGTAAAATAAATATTGAATGGGTTAATAAAAAAAGCATATGTATAGTAGTGTGTTCAAAAGGGTATCCAGACTCCTTTCAAAAAAATGTAGAAATTAAAAATATAAATAAAATCTCAACAAATAAAGATGAATTCTTATTCCATGCAGGAACTTCACATAAAAATGGCAAAACTTACGCTATTGGTGGGAGGGTTTTAAACTTTGTATCTCTTTCAGAAGATTTTGCTACTGCAAAAAAAATAAGTATGAGTAATTTAGAAAAATTGAATTGGTCTGGTGGTTTCTATAGGAGAGATATTGGATATAAAGTCATTGATTAATGAGAATAATTTCAGGTTTATTTAAGGGTAAAAAAATTTTAGAACCGAAAGATTTAAAAACTAGACCTTTAAAGGATTTAACAAAAGAATCTATTTTTAATATTATTGAACACTCTAACAAATTTACTGTTAAGCTCAAAAACGCATATATTTTAGATTTATTCTCAGGAGTTGGCTCTTTTGGTATTGAGTGTTTATCAAGGGGTGCAAAAAAAGTAGTTTTTTTTGAAAATTATAGCGGTGTTTTACCAATATTAAAAAAAAATTTGTTAGATTTAAATTCAACGGATAGCTATGAAATAATTGAAAAAAATTTATATAATGTTGGTGTCTTAGATTTAAATATAAAATTTGATATCATCTTTTTAGATCCTCCCTTCAAAGATAAAAACTTTGACACTCTCATTGAAAATATAAGTAAATCAAAAATTTTAAATAAAAATGGAGTAATTATTTTACACAGGCATAAAAATGAAAATAGTATAATTATAAAAAAATTTAAAATTGTAGATGAAAAAAAATATGGGATATCTAGAATATTTTTTATGTTGAGGTCAAATTAAAAGCTTTTTTGTATCTTTTTTAATTAACTCGACAGCTGGTTGGTCATAAGCATTCAAATTTAAAGATTTTGCAATCAGAATTGTTTCTAAAATAAAAAAACAAAATAATTCTCCTAAAGTTTTTTCATTTCTTTTTTTGATTTCAAAACTTCTGAAGGGAATATTCTTCTTATTAAATACTTTTTCGGTAGCACTCTTTTGCGCATAAATAATATCAGACAAATTTTTTCCTTCCAAATATTTATGAGAAGATAATATTTCTGAGCTCTTTATTTGTTGAGATCTTGGGTCATGTACATAAAAAAAAGTAAAAAAGTTATTTTTGAAACCATCTAAATATAACTGCATTACACTATGATTGTCCCTAGGCATATTTGAAACAATTGGTAAAATTCCTTTATTTTTTTTACCTAAACTCTCTGCAATTAGTTGTTGATACCATTTGAATAAATTTTCTGATTGTTCGTCATAATTTATTATTATTGAATTAAATTTTTTCTTTTTTATAAAATATAATGTTGATTTCACATTAGTAATTAAGGAATTAAAAAAAAATTTGTTTTTTATCAGTGAGTCAAACTGTCTAAAATTACTCACATTTAACCCCATTAATTCTGCAGGTAACATACCAACTTCAGATAATACAGAATATCGACCTCCTATAAAATTATTATGATGAATAACTTCTGCTTTTAATTTTTCAGCAAGAGAATGAAGGTAATTTTTTTTATTTTCAGTAACAAAAATATTTTTTTCTTTTTTTTTAATTAAAATATTGGCATTAGCTATTGTTTCAATAGTATTACCAGATTTTGAAATAACTAAATTGACATACTTTTTTTGTTTTTCTATTTCTAGATTATTTTTTAAATTATCAATGAATGAAAATTTTTTTTTTATTTTATGTTTTAAAAAACTATAAATTGTTTGAGTTCCAAGCGTAGAGCCACCCATACCTATTACTCTAAAATTTTTATTTTTTTTATATTTTTTTAATTGATCTTTTTTATAATTACTTTTGTAATTTTTGCTTAGTGACGTAATTACTTGATCTTTATCTTTAACAAGTTGATTTAGCTCCTTTTTTAATTTTTTGACTTTTGCTGTTAGTATTTTGTTTGATTTAAAACCGACGAAGCTAATTCCTGAAGTAATCATCAATTGTTTTTAATTTTTTCTAATAAAGAGTCCTCAAATGATTGGCTGGTTTGTAGATCTGAATTATTTTCACTTTTATTAATTTTAACCAGTTCTTTAATTTTATTTTTTTCTGTCTGAGTTTTCAGGATATTTCCATCAGGTATTGGTAATTCATTATAATCAGGTGGCATAACGAGAGGTGATTTTTTTTCGACCAAAAATTCATCACTACTATTTTTTTTTTGATTGGTAAAACCCTCTTTAATAGTTCCACATGAATAATTAAACAAAATTAGAACCAGTAAAAAAAATGTATTCAAATATTTCATAATTTTTTTTCTTTATTGGTAAAACTAAACTCTGATAATATCATAAAAATCAATCCTATTGTAATGAATATATCTGCTACATTAAATATAAACCAATGAAAATTTCCAACATGAAAATCTATAAAATCTGGAACAGCTCTGCTAAATATTCTATCAAAAACATTTCCCAAAGCTCCACCTAAAATCATTATAAGAGAATATTTTTTAAAACCTTCAGCATTCACAATTAAGTAAATGATTAATATAATCATAACCAAAATTAGAACTGTTAAAAAATTATAAAAACTTGCTCTTTCAAAAGAAAAAAGGCCAAATGCTATTCCCTCATTCCAAATCAAAAATATATTTAAATATTTTGAGACAAATATTTCAGATCCATTATTTATTTTATCTAAATAGATTACATAAAGTTTAGTTGATCTGTCTAAAATAAAAATTGATATAATGATTATAAAATTAATATAAAAATTTTTACTATTACTAAGTACGCTCATTAAGTATTTTGTGGACAATGATTTCTTTCACAAGCATTTTCAATGATTTTCCAACACAATGTGCACTTTGTTCCTTTTGCTTTTGTGGTTTTCACGCTTGACTCTAAGTTTTCCTTGAAAGAAATTTCAGCTTTTGATGTTATGCATAGTTCTGAAAAATCTATGTTTTTAGTAATTTCCTCTAGTTTTTTATCAAGATAAATATTTAAGTCTGCCTCAAGACTTGAACCAATCTCTTTATTGGCTCTTTTTTCTTCAATACTAATATTACAAATATTTCTAATTTTGATCAGTTCTATCCATTTTTGATGCAATTTTTCATTCAAAAATAAATTAGGGAAAACTAAAAATTTTTCTAAATGAATACTTTTGTTATTTTTAAACAACAATCTATAAATTTCCTCAGTAGTAAATGATAAAATTGGCGCGAACCATTTTAATAATGAGCTCAAAATTATATTTAATAACAGTATAGTTGATTTTCTTTTTTGCGAGTCTATAGGATCACAATATAATGCGTCTTTCCTTATATCAAAATAAAATGCAGACAAGTCTACTGTGCAAAAATTAAGTAACTCTTTATATAAATTATGAAAATCATAATTTTTAAAATATTTTTTAAAATTAACATTTAAACTATACAATTTATGTAACATAAATTGTTCAAGTTCTGGTAATTCATTTAAATCTATTTTTTCAAGATCCACTTCTTCAAAATTATCTTTGATGTTTCCAAGTAAATATCTAAATGTATTTCTTATTTTTCTGTAAGATTCAGCATGTTGGTCAAGGATTGAATAGTCTATTCTTAGATCCTCTGAATAGTTTGATGATGCTACCCAAATTCTTAAAATATCTGCACCATATTTTTTTAAAATATCTTCTGGAGCAATTACATTTCCTAAAGATTTTGACATTTTTAATCCTTTGCCATCCACAACAAATCCATGGGACAAGATATTTTCAAATGGCGCTCTCCCTCTGGTGCCACATGATTCTAGTAATGATGAATGAAACCAACCTCTATGTTGATCTGATCCTTCTAAATACATTGATGCTGGCCACTTTAAATCTTCTCTTTTTTCAAGAACAAATGAGTGTGTGGACCCACTATCAAACCAAACTTCAACAATATCAGTCAACTTTTCATAATCTTCAGCTTTATATTTGCTTCCTAAAAATCTTTGTGGATTGTCTGAAAACCAACAATCTGAACCCTCTTTTTCGTAAATAGATGCAATATTATCATTAACTTTGTCATCTACTAAGATTTCTTTGGTTTTTTTATTAATAAAAATTGGAAGAGGAACGCCCCACACTCTTTGTCTTGATACACACCAATCTGGTCTAGTCTCTATCATTGATTTCAACCTTTCTTTTCCCTTGCTAGGATAGAAAGTTGTATCGTTAATTGCTTTCAAAGCTTTATCTCTCAACTTATGACTTTCCATGGATATAAACCATTGTGGAGTAGCTCTATGAACTAGTGGAGCTTTTGATCTCCATGAATGTGGATAGGAGTGCACAAGCTCCCCATTTGATAATAATTTTTTTTGCTCTTTAAGTTTTTCAATTACTATTGGGTTTGCTTTAAAAATATGAATACCTTCAAATAAGCTTACATGTTTTGTATATTTTCCATCTCCATCAACTGTTTCAATTGCTTTAATTCCATTATTTAAACATAAATTAAAATCATCAGGTCCATGACTTGGAGCGCAATGAACAATGCCAGTTCCCTGTTCAGTTGTTACAAACCTTGCATTTAACATTGGGATTTCATAGTCATAACCAAGATCTAAAAAAGGGTGATTACAAATAGTGTCTTCTAATTCCTTACCTTTAAATGTTTTTATTTTTTTATAATTTTTTATTTTACAGTCATTAATTACGGATTGTAGTAAAGTTTCGGCAACTATAATTTTTCTATTTTTAAAATCACTATCGTCATTTAATTCCAACTGAATATAATTAAGAGCTTCATTGTAAGCTAGCGCCTTATTTGCTGGAATTGTCCAAGGGGTTGTAGTCCAAATAATTATCTCACTACCCACAAGATCTTTTAATTTAGATGTTTTGATAAGGAAAGATGTATAAATAGTATCTGATTTATGATCTTGATATTCAACTTCAGCATCTGCTAGAGCAGTCTTTTCAACAGTAGACCATAATACTGGTTTAAAACCCCTATATAAACTTCCATCTTTTAAAAACTTACCAAGCTCTCTTACAATTTGGGCTTCAGCATCAAAACTCATAGTTGAATAATAATTTTCCCAATCACCTACTACACCTAAACGTTTAAATTGACCTTTGTGCACTTCGATCCATTTCTCTGCAAACGCTCTACATTCTTTTCGAAACTCTACTATTGGAACATCATTTTTATTTTTTTTATTTTTTTTATATTGCTCCTCTATTTTCCACTCAATTGGTAAACCATGACAATCCCAACCAGGGACATAGATAGAGTCTTTACCATCCATTTGATGGAATTTTACAATAATATCTTTTAAAATTTTATTTAGAGCAGTTCCCATATGAATATTGCCATTTGCATATGGAGGACCATCGTGGAGAACAAATTTTTCTTTACCTTTGCTTGAATTTCTTAATTCTTTGTAAAGGTTAATTTTCTGCCAATATTCTAAAATTTCTGGCTCTCTTAGAGGCAAATTAGCTTTCATTGAAAAAGCAGTTTTAGGAAGATTTATTTGAGAATTACTCATCTAATTTTTTTAGCTATATTTAAATCTTTTTTAATTTGAGATTTTAATTTATTAACATTTTTAAATTTTTTTTCTTTTCTAATAAACTTTAAAAACTCCACTGATAAGTGTTTATTATAAAGATTTCCAGAATAATTAAATAAATGAACCTCTAATAAGATTTTTTTCTGATTAAATGTTGGTCTATATCCAAGATTTGCTATTCCTCTTAGATATTTAGAATTATTAGGTCTCAATACTCTTACTGCATAAACACCAGGTTTAGCTAAAACATAGTCTTTAATATCTATGTTGCATGTTGGGAAACCAATTTTTTTACCCACCTGTCTTCCTATCTGAACCTTTCCGTCAATAGTCCAATGTCTATTCAAAAGCTTATTTGCTTTTTCTAAATATCCTTTTTCTAAAAGACTTCTAATTAATGTAGATGAAATTATTTTTTGCTGTTTGATTAATGGTTCTGGC
>CACBBX010000031.1 GCA_902537575.1 uncultured Pelagibacteraceae bacterium | reverse complement strand
AATATTATTAAAGACCAAGACATTAACGGAATTAAATTAAGACTTCAAAAAATTGATGATCTTCCTCCTAAAGAGTTAAGAAAATTAGTTGATCAAGGTAAAAAAGATTTATCTGAAGGTATTGTGGTAGTTTTTGCAAGTAAAGATGACAAAGTAGGAATAGCTGTTGGCATAACAGAAAGTTTAACTACTAAATACGATGCTGTTAAATTTGTTAAAATTGGATCCGAGATTATTGGAGGCAAGGGTGGTGGCGGAAGAAAAGATTTTGCTCAAGCTGGTGGCCAAGATCAGTCAAAAATTGAGGATGCTTTTGAAAAACTTAAGGCTTTAATTTAATTTTGCTTTAAGATTGCCATCAATTTCATCTAAAAATTGGTTAGTCGTTAAGTATTTACTTGATGGGCCAATTAGTATTGCTAAATCTTTTGTCATAGCTCCATTTTCAACACATTCAATACAAACTTTTTCAATTGTTTGTGCAAACTTAATTAATTCATCATTACTGTCTAGCTTTCCTCTATGCGCTAATCCTCTGGTCCATGCAAAAATAGATGCGATAGGATTTGTTGAAGTCTCTTTACCTTGTTGATGCATTCTGTAGTGTCTAGTTACAGTTCCATGAGCAGCTTCTGCTTCCATAATTTTCCCATCTGGTGTTAGTAAAGTACTAGTCATTAATCCTAATGAACCATAGCCTTGTGCCATAGTATCAGACTGAACATCACCATCATAATTTTTACAAGCCCAAATATATTTACCGCTCCATTTCATTGCACATGCAACCATGTCATCGATTAATCTGTGCTCATAAGTTAAATTATTTTTTACAAATTCCTCTTTATATTCATTTTCAAATATTTCTTGAAAAATATCTTTAAATCTACCATCGTACTGTTTTAAGATTGTATTCTTTGTAGACATATAAACTGGCCATTTTTTAATAAGACCATAACTAAAACAAGATCTTGCAAAGTCTTGAATAGATTTATCTAAATTATACATTGAAAGTGCTACCCCAGGGCCAGTGAAATTAAATACCTCATATTTTATCTCATCTTTTCCATCTTCTGATGTCCATTTAACTTCCATTTTTCCTTTACCAGGAACTTTAAAATCTGTTGCTCTGTACTGATCTCCAAAAGCGTGTCTTCCTATAATTACTGGATCTGTCCAAGAAGGAACAAGCTTTGGAATATTTTTGCAAATGATTGGCTCTCTAAAAACAGTCCCTCCAATAATATTCCTGATAGTACCGTTTGGTGATCTCCACATTTTTTTTAGTTCAAATTCTTCTACCCTTGCTTCATCAGGCGTAATAGTGGCACATTTAATGCCAACACCAATTTTTTTGATAGCATTTGCGGAGTCTATTGTGATTTGATCATCTGTATTATCACGGCTTTTCATACCAAGATCGTAATATTCTATGCCCAAATCAAGATATGGAAGGATTAGTTTACTCTTAATGAACTCCCATATAATTCGAGTCATTTCATCTCCGTCTAACTCTACAACTGGGTTTTTTACCTTGATTTTACTCATTAAAAAAAAATATCTTATTAATTGAATTTGATTGGTTTATATACATATTAATCAAAAATTAGCAAATAGAAGAATATGTTTACCAAGATATTTCCAAAAATTCACACAGAAGGTTACAAGTTTTTAGTTATTGCTGCCTTCATAACTATTATTTTATTAATCATAAATAATTTTTTAGGCCTAATTGGTTTATTGTTAACGATATGGGTTTATTATTTTTTTAGAGATCCTGATAGAATTATCGTAGGTGATGATAATTATCTTGTGAGTCCTGCTGACGGGGAAATTATAAAAGTTGAAGAAGTAGATGGACCCAAAGAAGTAGGTCTTGAAAATAAAAAATTTAGAAAAATTAGTATTTTTATGAATGTATTTGATTGTCATGTTAATAGAACTCCTTGTTCAGGAACTGTTGAAGATATTTTATACAAACCTGGAAAATTTTTTAATGCATCTTTAGATAAAGCTAGTGAAGAAAATGAGAGAAACTATTACAAAATAAAAGACAAGCACGGCAATGATATTATAGTGGTTCAAATTGCAGGTTTAGTAGCAAGAAGAATTGTTTGTGAAACAGACAAGAATCAAGAACTAAATCAAGGTGACAGAATTGGGATGATAAGGTTCGGAAGTCGTGCAGATGTTTATTATGAAAATTATGAGCCACTTGTAAAAGTCGGTCAAACTGCAATCTCTGGTGAGACTTTATTAGCTAAAAAATAATTATGTTAAAACCAAAAAATAATTTTAAAGTTGTTACTGACAAAAAAACAGCAAGAGTAATTTTACCCAATATGCTTACACTGATAGGAGTTTGTATTGGGTTAACTTCAATTAGATTTGCCTTAGATGGAAGATTTGAGTTTGCAATTGTTGCCATAATCTTCGCAGCTGTAATAGATGGATTAGATGGACGAATTGCAAGATTAATTAAAGGCACCTCAAAAGTTGGAAAAGAATTAGATTCTTTAACTGATATGATTAGCTTTGGGGTTGCGCCAGCTTTTATAATGTATTTTTGGAAACTAAATACACTAGGAAGATTTGGTTGGTTAGTTTGTCTTATATATGTAATTTGTGTTGCCCTAAGATTAGCAAGATTTAATGTCAATTCTAGTCAAGAACCTTCATGGAGAGATAATTTTTTTGAAGGAGTGCCTTCTCCAGCTGGTGGGATATTAGTTTTGACGCCATTGATATTTAGTATGACCAATTTTGAATTCATCCTAATTAATTATGATATAGTTGTGCCAATTTTTTTTATTTCGACTTCATTTCTGTTAATAAGTAAGTTTCCCAGTTATTCTTTTAAGAAGATTGTTATTCAAAGAAAAACAACAATTTTTCTTTTACTCGGGATAGTTTTATTTTTTGGTCTACTTTTAATCTATCCGTTTAATGTAATAGCTATAAGCGTGATTATTTATTTACTAATGCTTCCAATAAGTTTTTTCCATTATCAAAAGTTAAAAAAACAAAATGAGGATCAAAATTTCAAAGATGAGGATGATGATCTTGAAGATATGTTGTAATGAAAAAAAATGTAATTGTTTCACTTGCGGACGCCAATTACTATCCTTTATTAACTGAATTAATAAATTCTATTAAAAGATTTGAAAAAAGCGGGGATATTGCAATATGCATTTTAGATGCTGGACTTTCAGATCAACAAAAAGATGAATTAACTTCTAAAGTAGATGAAATTAAATTTGCAGAATGGGACCTAAAAGTTCCAGATAGCAAAATCAAAGGTCGTGAATGGTTAAAGAGTCAAGTTTCCAGAGCCTTCCTTCCAAAATATTTTCCTAATTATGAAAAATATCTTTGGATCGATTGTGATGCATGGGTGAATGATTGGCAAACTATAGAATTATACTTTAAAGCATGTGAAAATGACAAATTAGGAATTACCCAAACTATAGGTCCTGGTTACAAAATTACTTCACGGGTTGATTGGGTTTTTGGTAAACTGGCAATTATAAAGTCACAAAACTTTAAACATGCTATTAAATCAAAAATTAGTTACGAAAAAGCAAGAAAATTAGCATTCTCTCCACATATTAATATTGGAGTTTTCTCATTAGAAAAGAAATCTACTACTTGGGAAAAATGGCAAGAAAATTTAAAACAAACGCTTAAAGGAGGAGATATATTTGGATCCGAACAACTTGCTATGAATATGTCTGTCTATATTGATAATGTTGAAACAGAATTTTTACCTTTAAATTGTAATTGGATAACTAGTAATCTTTTACCAAAATTTGATGAGGTTAATAATACTTTTGTAGAACCATATTTGCCAAATTATAAGATAGGCATTATGCATCTTGCTGCAGGAATCTGGAAGGATAATAAAGATATGAGATTAAATAAAGAAATCGAGATAGATATCAAAACACTTCAAGGTAAAATTTTAAACAAGAGTTTAAGATTTATAAATTAATTGAAAAAAAATAAAATTTCTAAGAATTGGATTAATAAGCAAAGAAGAGATATCTACGTAAGACAATCTAAAGTAGATGGATACAGGGCAAGATCAGCCTATAAATTGATTGAAATAGATGAAAAATTTAAAATATTTAAAGGAGGATTATCTGTAATTGACATAGGGGCAGCTCCTGGTAGCTGGTCACAATATTCATCAAAAGTTATTAAAAATGGAAAGCTCGTTTCAATCGATCTTAAAAAAATGGAACCAATAGAAAACAGTGTTCAAATACAGGGCGATTTTACAGAAGACAAAATACAGGATGAAATTAAAAATAGTTTAAATGCAAAAGTAGACGTAGTTTTGTCAGATATGGCTGTAAATACTACAGGAATAAAGAATATTGACTCCATTCAAACCGGTGAGTTGTGCAAAGAGGCGATGCTTTTTGCTAAAGAAATAATTAAAGAAAATGGTTACTTCATATCTAAAATTTTCATGGGTGGGACATTTAACGAAATAGTCGCAGAAGGTAAAAAGTTTTTTAAAGAAGTTAAGGTTTTTAAACCTAAATCAAGTCGTAAAGATTCAAAAGAAAGTTTTATAATTTGTAGAAAAATTAGATAGAGACTTTAAATTTAAAAGGAATCGTATATAAATGATTATGGATCCTATAAAAGAAGCACTTACCTTTGATGATGTAACATTAGCGCCGAATTACTCAGAAATACTACCGTCAGAGACTGATACTGCTGTTTCATTGACAAATAATCTAAAGCTTAAAATCCCACTTTTATCCTCTGCAATGGATACAGTTACAGAAAGCAAAATGGCTATTGCTATCGCAAAAGCAGGTGGAATAGGTGTTATTCATAGAAATTTAGATATCAAAACACAAGTTTCAGAAATTAGAAAAGTTAAAAAACATTCCTTAAAAGTTGGAGCAGCTGTAGGGGCTTCAGATAAAGAATTTAATAGAGTAAAAAAAATTATTAGAGAAGGTGTAGACTTAATTGTAGTGGATACAGCACATGGGCATACTAGAAAAGTTGGAGAAATTATTAAATATATAAAAAACAGTAAAAATAATAAAACCGCGTTATGTGCAGGAAATATTGCGACACCAGATGCTGCGAAATTTTTAATCAAATTAGGAGTAGACATAATTAAAGTTGGAATTGGTCCAGGCTCAATTTGCACTACTAGATTAGTTGCAGGTATTGGGGTACCACAGCTGAGTGCAATTTTGTCAGTGAGAAATGGAGTTAAAAATAAAAAGGTTAAAATAATATCTGATGGAGGAATAAAATATTCTGGTGATTTAGCAAAAGCATTTGCTGCTGGTGCAGATGCTGTAATGATAGGATCATTATTTGCTGGAACAGACGAAACCCCTGGGAAATTAATAAAAAAAAAAGGTAAGATTTTTAAAAGTTTTCGTGGAATGGGCTCAGTAGGCGCCATGAACAAAGGTTCAGCAGATAGATACTTTCAAAATAAACAAAAAGATATGTCTAAATATGTACCAGAGGGTGTTGAAGGTTTTGTAAAGTACAAAGGAGATGTTGGAAGCATTATTTATAAATTGGTTGGAGGTTTAAAATCTTCTATGGGATATTTAGGTTCAAAAAATATTATTGGACTAAGAAACAAACCTCACTTTGTTAAAATTACCAAAGCAGGCTTTTATGAAAGTATGGTTCATAATGTTGATGTAATAAAAAATGATAGTAAATACTAATGAGCAAAATTTCTAAATTAATATTTATAATTGTATTATTTTTTTCATTTAATACTCAAACATTTAGTAAAGAAAATTTTTTCAAAAAAGCTTTAAAGTTGTATGAAAAAGAAAAGTATGAAGATGCACGTTTCTTATTTGAAAGAAACATAGTTTTTAACCCAAAAGATGCTAATTCATATTTATACCTTGCTAAAATTTATAATCATGAAGAAAATCAGAGAAAAGAGGAGTTTAATTTAGAAACTGCCCTCTTAATAGAACCAGATAACGAAGAAGCTATATTAATGATGATGAAAATAGCAATTGAAAAATCAAATTATGACAAAGTTAAAAATTTCTCTGATACATTTTCAAAAGTTTGTAAAAATTTATGTGATGAAAATAAAGAAATTAAAGAATCATTAAAAAATATAAACCCAAAAAATGAGTCTTGATCAAAATCTGGATAAAATTGTAATCATAGATTTTGGTTCACAATTTACACAATTAATTGCAAGAAGAATTAGAGAATTGGGTGTTTTTTCGGAAATTGTAAGTCATAAAAAAATTAGAACTATCAATATTAACCAGAGTGTGAGAGGAATTATTTTATCTGGAGGGCCTTTAAATGTTTATCAAATCAATAAATATTCTTTTGATAAAAAAATATTAGAATTGAATATTCCAATTTTAGGAATTTGTTTTGGTCATCAAATTTTATCAAAATTAAATGGGGGTAGAGTAAAACAATCAAAACATCGTGAATTTGGTTTAGCTAAAATTTTTAAAAAAAGAGATAGCCTATTAACTAAAAATTTCTATGCTGCCAAAAAAACCAAAGAAGTTTGGATGAGCCATGCAGATCAGGTGTCTAAACTACCCAAAAATTTTAAGGTTATTGCATCTAGTACAAATTCTAAATATGCTATAGTTGAAAATAAACTAAAAAAATTTTATGGAGTACAATTTCATCCAGAGGTTACTCATACTGAAAATGGAAAAAAATTAATTAGTAACTTTGTATTTTTAATCTGTAAGATCAAAAGAAACTGGTCTTTAAGAGATCAAAAATTAAAATTAATCAACGAAGTAAGAGATCAAGTAGGTATTCATAAAGTTATTTGTGCTTTATCTGGAGGAGTAGACAGTAGTGTCGTTGCTCAACTATTAAATAAAGCAATAGGTAAGAAATTATATTGTATTTTTGTTAATACAGGCCTTTTAAGAAAAAATGAGGAAATTCAAGTAATTCGAACTTTTAAGAAAAAACTAAAAATGAACCTAATCTATGTAAATGCTGAGAGGGAATTTTTGGGAAAATTAAAAAATGTTTCTGATCCAGAAAAAAAAAGAAAAATAATTGGAAATTTATTTATAAAAATTTTTGAACGATATGCCAAAAAAATCAAAAATGTTAAATTTTTGGCTCAAGGAACGCTTTATCCCGATTTAATTGAGAGTAGATCGGTGACTGGTAGTCAAACCTCAAAAATTAAATCTCATCATAATGTTGGCGGACTACCAAAAAAAATGAATTTGAAATTAGTTGAACCATTAAAGTTTTTATTTAAAGACGAAGTTAGGAAATTAGGTTTAGAGTTAAATTTAAGTAAAGAAATAATTTCTAGACATCCCTTCCCTGGGCCAGGCTTAGCAATTAGAATGCCTGGTATAATTACTAATGAAAAAATCAAAATTTTAAAAGAAGCCGATTACTATTTTATACAAGCATTAAAAGATAATGGTCTTTATGATAAAATATGGCAAGCCTATGCTGCACTTCTTCCAGTTAAAACAGTAGGTGTGATGGGCGATAATCGAACTTATGAATATCTTTGTTTGTTAAGAGCCATTACATCGGAAGATGGTATGACAGCTGATTTTTATGAATTTAGAAAGTCTTTTATGCAAACTATATCTAATAAAATAGTTAATAGTATTAGAGGAATAAACAGAGTTGTTTATGATGTTACTTCAAAACCTCCAAGCACTATTGAATTAGAGTAGTTTTAAACTATAAATTAACTTTATGAAATATTTACATACAATGATCAGAATTAAAGATGTAGATGAATCTCTTAGATTTTTCTGTGATGGATTAGGACTAAAAGAGACTAAAAGGATAGAGAACGAAAAAGGTAGGTTTACTCTTATTTTCCTTTCCGCTCCTAATGACGACAAAGCCGAGATTGAATTAACATATAATTGGGATGGAGATGAACTAGGTGAGAGTTCAAGAAATTTTGGACATTTAGCTTATCGTGTAGAAAACATTTATGAAACTTGTAAACGATTAATGGATATGGGCTATACAATCAATAGACCTCCAAGAGATGGACATATGGCATTTGTAAAATCACCAGATAAAATTTCAATAGAAATTCT
>CACBBX010000030.1 GCA_902537575.1 uncultured Pelagibacteraceae bacterium | reverse complement strand
GTAATAAAATTTATTTAGATCAAAATGTAAATGGACAAACGAGAATTTTATTTATTTTAGAAATATTTTCATTTTTAATTTTTAGAAATTTGTATCAAGAAAAAAAAATCGGATCTCATATTTTTTTATTCTTAGGCATATTCTTTTTTACTTTAATTTATTTTATTCAAGCGAGATTAAATATTTTGCTCTCATTTATATTTATTTTTTTTATAATTTTTAATTTTAAAGAAACTAAAAATACAATTAAATTAACATATTTTATATTCATAATATTAATTCCGATTACTTTGTTTAAATTAAACCCTGAAAATCAAAATAGATTTACAACTGAATTAAATCAAATTTCTACATATTATAAAAATACATATGAAAGTCATTTGGAAAAAAAATCTGCAACTAAAAAAATTGACAGATTATATGGCGAATTATTGCTTGATGCTAAATATGGGTGTAGGTTTTGCACACAATTCAAAGATGAAGATCCAAGATACAATGAAATCACAAATTTTATGCTTAATAATGATATTACAAAAATTAAATTTGAAGAGATGGTTAAGTTTGAAAAAATAGTTAGAGACACAAATTTTACAAGTGATTTAATTTCAAGAGAAGCTAATTATATAATTAAGCTATATTATAGTAATTTGATAAAAAATTGTTCTAAGATATTAAATACAGTGGATAGCTTACTCTCAGGAAGAGTTTGTGGTTGGGAAATATTAATTAAAAATCTCAAAATAAATCATTTATTATTTGGCAAAGGTTTTTTTGCTGATCAAGTATATTTAAAGGGAGCTGCAAAGACGTCTTCTAATAGCTGGATGAACATATTGTTTAATACTGGAGTTATAAGTTTAGCTTTATCTATTATTTTTATTTTAAATTTTATTTTTAAATATTTCAAAATTAAAAATATAAATCATAGCAATATATACTTTTCAGTATCACATTACTTAACAATTTATTTTATTTTTCGATCCATATTTGAAGATACACTTGCATTTGTAAGTATAGATTTTCTTCTTCTCGGTGTTTGTTTGTCTATGATCAAAGTTACTAAGCAAATAAAAAAAATTTAATTTTATTTTATTTGAAATATTTTTTTATCTTTTATTTCAAAAATACTATCACAATTTTCTATTGTATTTAGCCTATGAGCTACTATTATAATCGTAAGTTTTTTGTCTAATTTATATAATTCTTCCATAACTAACTTTTCAGTCTCATGATCAAGTGAGTTTGTTGCCTCGTCAAAAATTATGACCTCTGTGGTAAATTTATACAATGCCCTAGCTAAACCTACTCTTTGAATCTGACCCCCCGATAGTTTTAGACCTCTTTCTCCAACTTTTTGATAATATCCATCATCATTATTAGCTATAAAACTATGTATCTGAGATTTTTTTGACACTAATTCTACTCTATCAATATCAATTTCATCGTCTTTAATTCCAAAGGCTATATTTTTTAAAAAAGTATCATCACTTAAAAATATTTTTTGAGGAACTTGAGATATTTTGCTCTGCCAGTTTAATATATTCTCTTTAGATAGCTTACGATCATCAATAAATATTTCTCCTTTATCCTGATGTAGCAAACCCATAATTAAATCCAAAAAGGTACTTTTTCCCTGACCCGTTCTTCCTATTATACCAATCTTTGAACCTTTTTTGATTGTTAAATTAATATTTTCAAGAGTATTTTTTTTTTTATCATAAGAAAAAAAAACATTTTTAAATATAATTGTTTTTTTAAAATTTATTTTTTCTTCTTTTAAATATCTTTTTTTATTATTTGAAATTTCACCCTCATCTAATATTTCTATCACCTCATCAATTTGATGTGCCTTAGCTTTTATTGTAATATAATCTACATAGAGCTTATTTAAGATCGGTAGAATTCTTTGTGAACCTAGTGCCAATGCGGCAAGAGTTGGAAATATACTGGAAAATTTAACTTGATCATTTCCATAAATCATGCTCGAATAAATTAAAAGTGTTACGAATAATACTATACCCATTCCCTCAAAAATATATCTAGGAGAACTTTGTATGAATTCTGTGATAGCCTCTCTCTTTGCTTTGTTAAAGTTAGATATATTGAATAATTTTAAATAAAATTCTTGAGATTTGTTTATTATTATGTCTCTAATTGAACCAAGTCCATTTTGTAAATTCAAAACAATTCTATTTTGCTCATCATTAATTATCTTGCTACTTTTTTGAATTGTCCTTCGTCCAAATTTTACAAATAACAAATAAAGTAAACCAAAAAATAAGATGGAGACAATCATAACAGTAGGATTTACCCAGATTAATACAGTCATAATTGAAATAAATATAACAGAGCCTGATACAATATTAATTAAAGATGATATTGCAGCATAAATTTGCGTTCCTTTTTGTGTAATTGCAGAAATAATGTCACTAGAATTCTTCTTAATTTGTTGTTCATAATTTTGATATAACTTTGTTTTATAAATTTTGCTATTAATCTCAGCCGTTGTTATTGTTGACAATCTTGCTGTCACATATATTAAAAAAATCCTCACTAAAGAATTAAGTAAATATAAAGATGAAAATAATATACCGGTCACAATTATTGCTTCTTGTTTATTGTTGATTGATAAAAAATGACTTAAATACTTTGTCTCCTCTAAAAAATTACCACCAGTTACTATGCTAACAAAAGGAACAACTGAAGCTATACTTACAATTTCAGTTATACCTGATAAAATTGTTAGAATTAATAAAAGTAAAAATTGTTTTATTCTTCTCTTACCAATATGAGAAAAAAGATTTTTTATTTGAATTATTTGATTAATGTTTTGCATTGCTACTGATTAATTATGAAGGTCTTAAAAAAATTAACATTAATTATATATAAAATTTAAAATATTGCACATTTATAGTTTATTTATATGCGTATTATATAATTAATTTTCAGTACTATTAAAACTGATTATAGATTTAATTATTATAAGTAAGAAATTTGTTTTTATAATATATGGATATTTAATAAAACATAAATGTAAAAAATTTGAAATGACTAACAGAAATATTTTTATTACAATTTTTTTTGTATCGTATTGGTGCATATTATGGGGATCAATCAATTCATTTATCGGGACAACAGGTGTAATAGAGACTTATAAATTAATAAATTTTTCAAAAAATTTTTTCATTAGTATTTCATCAATAAGATCTTTATCTGCTCTAACAATTTCTATATTTATAATAATTTATTTTTTATATTTGGTTGCCTTTAAGAAAATAAAGATTAATGAAATTCATTTATATTTTATACTTTTCTTCTCATGCCAAGTTTTTGGATTATTATTTAACGAAGAAAAGACATTTAATATTACAAACAATTATTTAGCTATATTGAGTCTTGGAAGTATTTGTTTATTTATAATCATAAATAGTCTCAAAATAAATAGAATTATTTTATATTTTTTTTGGATTAGTTTATTTTTTTTGGTTATTGCTTTTTTAATTACAATAATTTCAAAAATATCTGAAATTAACAGCTTAGATTTTTATAAAATATTTTTTGAAAAAACTAATAATCTACTAGGTGAAACAAACCCAAGAATTTCAGGATTATCAAGAATGCTTGCAATAATTAATTTATTTATATTTTGTAGATATGTAAAATGTGAAAATTTGTACTTAAATACTTTGTCTAGAATTTTTTTAATTTTGAGTTCGTTGCTAATTTTATTTATGCAATCGAGAGGCACTTTAGTATGTTATTTTTTTTCTTTATCTATATTGATTTTCTTTATTAATAAAAAAAATTCAATTAAATTTAAGGAAATATTAATTTTTATAATATTGCCAATTTTAATATTTTCACTAATTAACAATATTCTTAATAAACAAAATCTTAAATCAAATGAAAATATTAATTTAGATAACAGAATTTTATCATCATCAACAAGTGGTAGATATGAAATTTGGTCATATACTATTAAAAATTATAAATTTCATAAAAAGATATTTGGATACGGATCAAATGGTGATCGTTTTTTTTTAAAACAATTTAATGATAAAAATAAATATTCAGATAATGCATCAAATATGATTGTGTATTCTCTCGTATCAGGAGGTCCGGTTTCATTAATAATTTTAATTGTAATTTTTTATAAGATTTTCAAATTATTTATATTAAATAAAACTCAATTTCTATCAGACAGAAATAATTTTTATTTAAACTTATCAATTATATTTATAATTTTTTTTCTAATTCGTTCTATTTTTGAAAATAGCTTTGGTTTATTTAGTATTGATTTTTTAATAACATATCTGTCTTTATCTTATATAATTTCAAATATAGATAAAAAATTTCTATTGAATGAGAAAAATTAAATTATCAATTATTACACCATCTCTAAACAGTGACAAATCATTGGCCTATACTCTTTCATCAGTTTATGATCAGACTTATAAAAATTTCGAACATATAATTGTTGATGGAGGTTCTACCGATCACACTTTAGATATTTTAAAAAAACACAGAGTTCTGAACAAAAAAATAATTATTGCAAAAAATACAACAATTTATGAAGCGATAAACATTGGTATAAAAAAAGCGAAAGGAGATTATATCATAGTTCTTAATACTGATGATATTTTACATAATAAGAAAACCTTAGAAAATGCCGTAAATGTTATAAAAAATAGCTCGGAAAAAATTTATCTTGGCAATGTTATTTACTTTAATAATTATGAATTTAACGAAATTTCAAGGCACTATCCTGCAAAAAATTTTCGAAATTGGATGTTTTCTTTTGGATTGATGCCACCACATCCTGCTTCATTTATTAGCTCAAGTTTAGCGAAAAAAAATCTTTACAATACAAAATTTAAAATAGCAGCTGACTTTGATATATTTTTAAGATTATTAAAATTAAAAAAATACCCTTTCAAATATCTTAATCAAACTATTACCAGAATGAGAACTGGGGGTGTTTCGGGAAAAGATATAAGAGCACATTTAAGATCAGGTAGTGAAATACATCAATCCCTAAGTATAAATAAACAATTTAAAAGTCATTTATTAATTAATTCAAGGTATATTGCAAAACTAAAACAATTTTTTATCATAAGTAGGAAAGTTAAAAAATTCAATGTGAATAAAAATTATAATGACTTAATTCAATACCACTTTAAGGTTATAAAAAAAATTAGGTCACTACAATTTAATAAAAACTTTGTTTTATCAGCACTAAATTTGGCTTTCCTTGGAAGTTATATGAGTAACCAAGTAAAGATCTATAAAAGTTTAATTCATTGGCCTGATGGTATATTTATAAAAAATATAAATATTTCAGTAAAAAAAATACCAGGTAGAGAAATTTTAAAGCAATTAAAGATACCTCTTAGTATTAAAACTATTACAGTGCTTGGTAATTTGCCTAAGAGATCGGAGGAATATCTAAAAAGTCGATATAATAAAAAAATTAATCATATTAAACTACCTTACGGTAATATTTTAGATATTACAAAAAAATTTGATTACAGAATAAAAAAAAATGAAATAATAATGATTACACTTCCTACACCTAAACAGGAACAACTTGCAGAATATTTAAAAAAAAATAACAAATACTTTAAAATTATATGTATAGGTGGTTCAATAAATATAGTTTCAGGACTAGAAAAAGAAGTTCCAAAATTTCTTTATCCATTAGAATTTTTATGGAGATTAAGATATGAGACTTTAAGAAGATTATCTAGACTAATTAATACTTTCATTAATTATATGGTTGGCAAATATTTCAAAAAAAGATTAAATAATCTAAGTATCAAAATTCTTAATTAAATCATTTATATAAATGTCAAAACTTTATATCATAACAATAAGTGATGGAAATTTAAGTTCTTTAAAAAAAACCCTAAGTTCAATAAATAAACAAAATTATAAAAATTTCAAAAATATTATAATTTCTAAAGTAAATTTATCAAAAATTAAAAAAAAATATAAAAAAAATAGAATTTTTATATTTAAAAAAAATTACTCTATTTATGAAGCAATGAACTATGGGTTAAAAAAAAGCACAAATAAAAATATAATTTTTTTAAATTCTGGTGATACATTTTCATCAAATTCATCAGTGAAATTGATATGTGATAATTTAAAACAAAAATCTTGTATTATGTTTGTGTCAGTTTTAAAAAATGATCAGGATTACTTTATTCCTAAAAAAAGACTATTTTTTTCTGAAAATTTTTTAAGTCATAGTTCATTTGTAAGACCTAAAGTTAAATTTGATCATGGATTCGAAATAAAAAAATCTGTGACTGCTGATGGCGAATGGATGAAAAAACATGTTTTAAAATTTGGAATAAAAAAAAAATTTAAATTTGTTACAATTTTTTATCTTGGAGGAATTTCAAATTATCCGTCTCTTAAATCGTTAAAAATGAAATTAAATAGTGGCCCATACTTAATAATTAAGGAGATAACAAAATATTTTTTACTTAAACTTGTCGGTAGAAATAATTTTTATAAAATAATTTATTTCTTTAAATATGATAGAGTCAATTACGATCAGCTAAAAAAAAAAATTAATTAAAAATTATAAATTACTTTATGGATCCAAAAAAAAAATTTGATATGTATTGTTGGGCTTGTGATTTCTCTATAAACCGTGGAGAAGGTATACTGGCAAGAAATTATGTCGAGGAATTATCTCAGATTCAAAAAAAAAAATTATTTATTAAATCTTTGGATGGTATTTATATAGTCTCAAACGGTAAGATAAAAAAAATAAAGACAAATTTAAAAAGATTAAAAAAACTTAATTTTAATTTTTTTGAAAATTATTTAAGCCCTTTTGTTGGAATTTTTTTTTTATGGATAAATTATTTTAAACGAAATGGTATTTGTTATCTAAATTTTTTACCTTTATGGAATATATTTATTTTTTCTCTTTTACCACCTAGAACTCATCTAGGTCCAGTCACAGGATTCATTTTTAAAAATAAAATAATTGGAATAAATTCATTTTTAAGGAAATATTTAAATAATTTATTATTTAAAATAAATTTAAAGATTTTATTTTATAGACAAAATAAAATATTATTTTCAACTCATTTATTAAAACCAATAATTAATAAAAAAAATTTAAAAAACTCATATTTTAATTTTCTTATTCACATGATCAATATAAAAAAAAAAGATAAAAGAAAAAATATTGATATATTGATTTATAACAGAAACTATTCAGTCAAAAATAATTATTTAAGAAATAATTTGTTAAAATTACTGAGCAATCTTAATCTACGTATTGTAGTAATTGGAGATCATTTATCAATTAAAAAAATTATAAACTTAGGTTATGTAACTCGAAATAAAGTTGAAAAGTTGTTGAGTAAAACAAAATTTATTATTAATTCCGGAGAAAACCCTTACAATATATTTACTATTGATGCTTTTAATAACCATGTAAATATAATTTATGAAAAAAATTCTATAAATCCCTCAAATTTTTTTAAAAAAAAAAAATTATTTTTTATAAGTTTAAATCAAGTAAAAAAAATTCATTCTATTTTTAAAAATAAATTTAAGTTTGAAACTTCTTATAAAAATAGAAGTTATAAATTATTAAGAAAGAAAAATTCTATTTATTTTAATAAAGTTAAGATCTACTATACCAATTGAGAGTAAATATTATAAAAATTAAATATTAAGTAATTTATAATGCTTTTTAATTCTGTTCCTTTTTTAATTTTTTTTCTAATTTATATGACTCTTGTTTGTTTTTTTAAAAATAAATGGAGGATCATCACAATTTTTTTTTCAATATTTTTTTATGCATACTGGAATATTTATTTTTGCCTTTTATTGATTAGCGAAGCATTTTTCACATGGCAAATTGCAAACCTAATTCAAAAAGATAACATATATAAAAAAAAATTTTTAATACTAGGTTTGATTATACCGTTATTAATTCTTTTTATATTTAAATATTTCAATTTTTTTATAGACGATATTTTTAAAATAAATTTACAAAATACAATTTTGGCAAATATTATTTTACCTATCGGGATTTCTTTTTATACCTTTCAGGCTATAATGTTTATAGTTGATGTTTATAAAAAAAAAATTAAAGACACAAGTTTACAAAATTTTTTGGTGTTTTTTCTTTTTTTCCCAAATTTAATTGCAGGGCCCTTGGTAAGACCTCAGTCTTTTTTGCCTCAATTAAAAAAAGAAATTACTTTTATTCCAAAAAAAATAAAGTTAGCAGTTCTTCTTATTTTGTGGGGGTATTTCTTAAAGTTATGTATTTCAAATAATATTTCGATTTATGTTGATAAGGTTTTTACAAACATATCAGATGTTAATTCACCAACTCTTATAACTGCATCCTTTTTTTACTCCTTTTTAATTTATGCTGATTTTGCAGGGTATTCATTAATAGCAATTGGAATAGCAAAGATGATTGGTCTAAATATTCCTGCAAACTTTAACACTCCTTATTTTTCAAAAAACTTAACTGAATTTTGGAGAAGATGGCATATTTCTCTTTCTAAATTTTTAAGAGATTATTTATACATTCCACTTGGTGGAAATAAACGAGGTTTATTCTCAACTTGCAGAAATATTTTAATTGTTATGTTATTGGGAGGTCTTTGGCACGGAGCTTCTTATAATTTTATAATTTGGGGGGCTATGCATGGTATTTATTTGTGTATGGAAAAAATAAATAATAAATTTTTTAATTTAGATATTAAAATTAATTTTTTCAAAAGAATTTACATTTTTATATTAGTAACATTAATATTTATTCCTTTTGGATTGTCCTCTTTTGAAAATCTTGTTCTCTATATTGACAATTTGATATTTTCAGAAATATTTAATTTA
>CACBBX010000029.1 GCA_902537575.1 uncultured Pelagibacteraceae bacterium | reverse complement strand
CTGTATGGCTTTCTATCTCTTGTGCGATGAACTTTAATGAGGGAAAGTTGATGCATGGGTATCAAGAAAGTGTGACTAATTCCAAAGCTCATTTTTACGATTATTTGGAAAATTCTTTGTTAAAATTTACTCAACTTCATAAAGGGCCCATTTCAGTTGCTCATTCTGATATCAAAGTAACAGGTGAGGCAGTAAAAATTCTTAAAAAGGTTCATAAAGGACCAATTGGTGCTTACCCTAATAATGGATATTTTGAAAAACCAAATTGGAAGTTAGTAGATGATATTTCTCCATCCTCATATCTTCAAGAGGCAAAATCATGGGTGTCAAATGGCGCTCAAATTATTGGAGGATGTTGTGGTGTTGGACCGGATAAAATAAAAGCTATATCAGTTTTAAAATAAATTATGTATTTTAAATTTAATGGATAAAAAAAAAATTATTAGTGAACCAAACCCTACCCTTAAAATAATAAGAGATAATAAACCAAAATGGTATTTACCTGAGACAAGAAGAGAGGGATACAGAAATTTACACAAAATAAATAGATATGGTTTGTTATTTAGATCTGATCAAGTTTTAACTTTAAATAAAAAATACAATCCTAAAATTGAAAAAATTACATCTCTTCAAAAAATGATAAATCATAACTATTTTTGCTCATTGCTAGTTGGCAAAGATCAAGATATTCTTTTTGAAAAATATGCAGATGATTTTAATAAGCATACTCCTCAAACTATAATGTCTATAACAAAAATGTTTGTTAATTTATTTATAGGTGAACTTGTGGAAAAAAAAATAATTGATTTAAACAAAACTGTTGCTGACTATTTACCAAATATAAATTCAGGTTACGCATCAGCAAAAATTCAGGATGTGTTAGATATGAATATTCAAAACTCTTACAGTGAAGATTATACTGATCCGTATACATCCTCTTTTTTACACGAACCAGTCTGTGGATGGAGGCTTCCAGAAGATCCAAGTTATAAAATAGGCCAGGAAGAATTTTTAAATTCAATTCTTAGTATCGAAGGGGAAAACTTAAAAAATAACAGTGAATTATCTCATTATAAGTCCGCAAATACTGATGTTTTAGGAGTCATAGTTGAGAGAGTAAGTGGTAAGAAATTAAAAGACTGGTTATTAGATGCCGTTGAAGCTGCAGGATTTGAAGATGCAATGTACATGGGTACTGACAGAAACAGCATGCCATGGATTTCTGGGGGAGGATGCCTAATTTCAAGAGATTTTTTAAGATTGGGACTTTTATTCTCAAGAAAAGGACATGGTGTTGAAAATAGAAAAGTTGGTTCAGAAAAGTTTTTAAATGAAACCCTTGTAAATAAAGGTACTAAATACATGGAATTATCCCAAAATAAATTTTTATACTATTCTAATTCCTCTATGAAATGTGGTGATTGGATTGGACATTCAGGACTTGGAGGTCAATTTTTAGCAATAAATCTTAAAAATGGAATAGTAGCTTCGTACTTTTCTGTAATTGAAACAGACTCGGGCACTGACGAGAATTATAAAATAGATATGATTAATATGCTGGATGAGGTTGTTAATAAAAATTTATAAAAATTAACTTTGGTTAATTTTATCAGCTATTAATATTTTTCGCTGCATTTCACGAAGCACAGGTTTTTCAATAAGTTTACCATCAATTACGACTAAGCCTGTATCTGATGCATTAAATTGATCCACAATTTTTTTAGCTTTAATAATTTCATCTTTTGAGGGTGTGAAAATTTCGTTTAACATGTTTATTTGTTTTGGGTGGATAGAACCTTTTCCTGTAAATCCTAAATCCCTTACAAGCTCTGCCTCTTTTTTCATACCATCCATGTCGTCTAAATCTAAATAAGGCACGTCTACAACATCTACCCCAACACTAGCACCTGCATGTACTAATTTGGATCTTGCATAAATCAAATTTTTATATTCATTCGGAACTCTAAGCTCTGCCGCCATATCAACGCCTCCAAAATAGAGTGCAACAATTCTTTTGCTTGCATGAGCAATTTCATAAATGCTTTCAAGTGCTTCGTTTGTCTCCATGATAACATGAAGATCAGTGTCTAAGCCACAATCTGTCAGTAAATCATCAATAAAAGCTATTTCATCAGGAGTTTTAACTTTAGGTAACATTATAGCCTTAACTTTTGTTTTAGTTGAAATAAAAGCTTCTAAATCTAAAAGACCAAATTTAGTTCTTTGACAATTAACTCTAACTACTAACTCCACGCCACTTTTGACTTCAAGGGTTTCGAGGGCTTCAATTGTATTTTTTCTTGCTTCATCTTTGTCTTTGATTGCTATTCCATCTTCTAATTCAATGCAAACCATATCTGCTCCTGATGCGATAGCTTTTGGAAACATTTCTGGTTTAAGACCTGGTGTAAAAATAAAACTTCGTCTTACATTTATTTTATTTGAATTCATCTAATTACTATATCCCATAATTTAAAATGTTATAAATTTTTTTTAAACTTGATATTATTTGCTAACATCTTCTTTTGGAGATAAGACTACAGCCACTATTCCACCAATAACAATTAAAGAACATCCAGTGATCTGACGCCAGCCAAATGGTTCATCAGTGAGAATACTGGAGCTAATTGCACCAACTATTATTTCTGATAAAAATAGAATTGAACATATTCCTGCTCCTATTTGAGTTGGGGCCCAAAGAATTACAATACCAGTTGGAATAAAATAAAAAACTGAAATTAAAACGAGAAATGTTGTCATTGAAATAAATGCTTCAGTAGATGGCATTGGTCCAAGATAATCAACAAGTAAAAAACCTGCTCCTATATTAAATATTGTTCCATAGAAAAAAAAACCAAAAATTATTGGAAAAACTCCATCAGTTTTTATAACTTCAAGCCTAATCATTCCTCCTGCAAACATAATTCCACCTATAAGCGCTAACCAGTCTCCTGCATTTTCTGGTAGAGGAATGTTGCCGCC
Organism: uncultured Pelagibacteraceae bacterium; assembly: GCA_902537575.1. GTDB lineage: Bacteria > Pseudomonadota > Alphaproteobacteria > Pelagibacterales > Pelagibacteraceae > Pelagibacter. The sequence continues at coordinate 6,489 of CACBBX010000029.1, read as the reverse complement.
TTGACCAAAAACAACCCATAACCCACCTAGAGCTAAAGCTAAACTAACAATCCTTTGCCAACCATGTTTTTTCTTTAAAAAAATTATTTCAAAAATAGTTGTCCAAACGGGAGTCATATAAAACATTATTAAAGCTCTCACTACATCAGTCAAAAGAAAACTTAGTGCATAACATATAAAACCTCCGCCAATTAAAATTCCCATACCAGGTAGCTCTAAACCGGTACCTTTTCTTTTACTTATTCTCCAAAGTGCAATTGGTAGCAATATCAATGTTCCAATTATCATTTGAGAAATTGTACCCCAGCCTCCAGTTAAACCACCGTCCTCTAGAATTCTTTGCGGTAACCAATATATACCCCAGGCTCCTGCTGAAATCGCTAGTGCAATTGAAATTTTATAATGGTGAGGGTGTTTCATATAAACTAATTTAAATTAGGTTTAATTTTACTGAAATTAAAAATATCTTCATATTTACTTGCAAAAGAAAATAATTTCAAATCATCTTTATTTTTTCCAACAATTTGCATACCCATTGGCATACCATCTTTGTTAAAACCAACTGGGATTGTAATTGAAGGTAATTCTAAAAGACTAGATAATATAAAAACTTCTAACCAACGATGATAAGTATCAAGCCTTTTATCGTTAATTGTTTTTGGAAATTGTAAGTTTTTATCAAAAGGAAAAATTTGAGCTGATGGTAATATTAAAAAATCAAATTTGTCAAAAATTAAATTTATTTGATTTAAACATTGTTGTTTTTGATCTAAGGCAAGTTGTAGATCTTCAGATTTAATCTCTTTACCCTTATTATATTCCCAAATTGCTTGATATGTCATTGAACTAATATCTGAAATATTCATAGCTAAAGTGTCTTCGTAAATACTTTTAGCTCTTAAACTTGACCAACTGTTCCACAAAATATTAGTATTTATTTTTGGTTTAAGAGATTCTACTTTAAGATTTATTTTTTCTAAATCTTTTAATTTTGCCTCACAAATTTCTAATATATCTTTTTCTACAGTGTAATCCCCATTCATATCGGAAAGCCATCCAATTTTAAAAGATGAAAATTCTTTTTCACTAATTTTTTGTTTTTTAAAAGAGCTATCTAAATCAAATGAAAATTTATCTACTGGATTACTTCCTACAATCTCATCTAATAAGATCGACATATCTCTTGGATTTCTCGCAAAACATCCTGGCGTTGTAAGTATTGGTATATCGAAATTTTGTCCTTGGCGATCTGCTGCTATTAAACCTGGTGTGGGTCTAAAACCATAAATATTTGAATATGCTGCAGGTCCACGACATGAACCCATCTGATCTGTTCCATCAGCAAACGGTAATAATCCAGAAGCAACAGCTGAGCTTGCGCCTCCACTTGATCCTGCTGCAGATTTTGAAAAATCGTAAGCGTTTGAGGTTGGTCCAAAAAGTCTATTAATTGTATGTCCGCCTACACCCAATTCTGCAGTGTTTGTTTTTCCAATAATAATTGCTCCTTTGTCTATTAATCGATTAACGAATAATGAATTTTTTTTAGGTTGGTTGTTTTTTGATCCTGGAAATCCATATGTAGTTTTAAAACCCACAACATCTGTCAGGTCTTTAATTGCTAGAGGCAATCCATTTAAAGGTTTATCAATTTCCCTTGCATTATCCTTTGAAATTGCCTCTTGTATTATTAATTCTCGATCTTTTTGAAGAACAATTGCATTTAAATAAGGATTAAATTTATCAATTCTATCAAGATAATATTCAATGACTTCCTTAATTGAAATTTCTCGACTTTTTATATTATTTTGTATTTCTTCAACTGATTGGTTTTCAAGCATAAAAGCTTATCTAGCTTTTTTGATACTTTGTAAAACCATATCTTTCATTTCAGCCAGTGAGGCTAATTTAGGATTAGTTGCATAGGCTTGATCTTTCATTGCTTTTTCAGCAATTCTTCCAGCACAATCCTCTGGAACATTAATTTCACCCAAACTATTTGGAATTTTAATTCTATCTAGAAGATATTCTAAATTTTTTATAAATGCATCTACTGTGTGATCTTTATATTGCATTGCTTCTGACATTCTTTGAACTTTTTCTTCCATTCCTGGCAAATTATATTTCATGACGACTGGTAAAACTATTGCGTTAGTTAATCCATGATGAGTATTATACTCAGCTCCTACCATATGAGAAATAGAATGAACATTTCCTAACCCTTTTAAAAATGATATCCCTGCTAAACACGAACCAACATGCATACCACCTCTTGCTAATATATTATCAGGTTCCTCGACTGCTTTAATTAATGATTTTGAAATTAAGTTAAGTGCTTCCAATGCTGCTCCATCACACATTGGATTAAATCCAGGAACACAATATCCCTCAATAGCATGTATCAAAGCATCAGCACCTGTCCATGCAGTTAAATTAGATGGTAATCCTATAGTTAACTCAGGATCAATTAATGCTAAAGACGGTCTTACATCTGGGTGCCACATGCAAAATTTCATTCCTTCTTTTAAGTACGTAACCATAGCTGTAATTTCCGTTTCAGCACCTGTGCCAGCTGTTGTTGGAATAGTTATAATTTTTGGAAAAGGATTATCTTTACTAATTTTTGGAGGTGTTAGTTCAAATTCAAAATCTCTCAGTGGCACATCGTTATTTACTGTAAGACATATTAATTTACCACCATCCATTGCACTTCCACCCCCAATTGCAATTATGGAGTCATGATTTCCGTCAATATATTTTTTACAACCAACAGAAACTTCATCCTCACGGGGGTTGGGAGATATATCAAAAAATAAATCTGATTTTACATTTGAATGTTCTAAATAACTTTGCAAATTATTGATAAATGGTAACTTTGTACTACTTTTATCAGTAACTATTAATGGGTTCTTGATATCCAAATTATTACAAATTGAACCTATTTCTTTTAGACGTCCTGGACCATATGCAATATTAGTTGGGAATGTCCAATCTTGATTAGATAAGATATCAGATTCATTTAGTTTAAAGTTATTCATTTTGTTTGTAAGGTTTATACAATTTTAAAAAAAAATTATACATGAAAATTTCATCAGAAAAAATTGATATTAAAAAAACTTATCTTGCAGTGGCGACTATGTTAATGGCAATTCTATGTGTTGATTTATATATGGTGGTAATAAAGTTTCTTGGGAACGAATATTCTGTAATTCAATTAGCAGTATTTAGAAATATTGCAGGTGTTATACCTTTAATTTTATTGATTTTATTTACGAAGGAATATTTTACGATTTTTAAAAATCTTAATAAAATCTTCATTACACTCAGTTTTTTTAGAGGATTAGGATTTTTAGCAATGAACATTTTTATATTTATTTCTGTAATAAATCTTGAATTTGCAACTGCAATGACTCTAACCTTTTCATCCCCTTTTTTTATAGTTATATTTTCAATATTTTTTTTAAAAGACATTATTGGAATTTATAGGTGGTCAGCTATTTTTATAGGTTTTTTTGGTGTTGTGCTAATTATGAAACCTACCAGTGATATATTCAACTTCTATTCAATCTTTCCTATTTTAACCGCAATAGCCTGGGCTATGACTGTAATAATTCTAAAATTTATTCCTGAGGGTCACTCAACTGCAAAGATACAATTGTTCACCCTTATTTTTAACGTTATAGGTGGAGTAATTTTGTACTTTATTACGAGTGGCCATGTTGAAATAAAAAGTGTCGAGGATTTCTTTTTGATGACTTTAACAGGTATATTGGGTGGAACTGCTGCAATTTTATTTATTTATTCTTACAGATTGATATCAGCAAGTAAAATGGCTTCATTTGAATATTTAGGTATACCTTCCTCTTTTGTTCTTGGATGGATTTTTTTTAAGGAAGCTCCTTGGGAACAACTTTTTCCTGGAGTTATAGCAATAGTTTTTGCAGGCATGATAATTATATGGAGAGATAAGGTTAAACAAAAAAGTATTAAGGGTAATAACCAGTTTAACTAGCAGATTTCATTGACTTCATAACTATTGCTCGATCTATTTCTCCTAGTAAATCTCCTGTATCGCTGCACACTACTGGAAATGGTTTATCAGAGTCTACAAGTTTATCTATCAATGTTTCAATTTTAGAATTATCAGGAATACAATCTGATTTAGATGAATAAAGTTTTTTAGTATCATCACAACAATTTTTTCTCATTACTTTTCCTGCACTTAAAACTTTATACTTTGGCACATCCTCGCAAAAATCTTTTACATATTGATCCTTAGGATTTGCAACAATTTCCTCTGGTGTTCCTATTTGTGATACTTCTCCATCTTTCATTATTGCAATATGATCTGCCATTTTTATAGCTTCTAAAAAATCATGAGTAATAAACACCATAGTTTTTTTAACTTTTTCTTGAATGTTTAAAAGTTCGTCTTGCATTTCCCTTCTTATAAGTGGGTCAAGTGCTGAGAAAGGTTCATCAAATATTAAAATTTCTGGATCTACTGCCAAAGCTCTTGCTAAACCCACTCGTTGTTGCATTCCACCAGATAGTTCACGAGGATAATTATTTTGCCATCCATCTAAACCCACCATTTTTAAAACTTCCATTGATTTTTCTATTCTTTCAATTTTTTTGCTTCCCCTTACCTCTAGGCCATAACCAATATTTTCTACAACCGTCCTATGTGGAAAAAGTCCAAAATGTTGAAACACCATACTCATTTTGTTTCTTCTTAAATCAAGCAACTCTCTATTGCTCATCTTTGTTACATCTACGTCATCCATTTTTACTGTTCCTGAGGTTGGCTCTATTAGTCTTGAAATGCATCTTACTAATGTTGATTTTCCACTTCCTGACAAACCCATTACAACAAAAGTTTCGCCTTTTTGAATTGAAAAATTTACACCCTTCACGGCAACTACATGTCCAGTTTTCTCTTGTACTTCCTTGATTGATAATTTCGGATCTAGTTCCTTCATTACTCTTTTTTCATCAGGTCCAAAAATTTTCCAAATATTTGAACAAGTTATTTTTGAGGAACTACTCATAATTTCTTTGTATTAAGATCAAAATAGACAATATTTTCTTTTAAATGTAAAATAATATATTTTAATTTATAAATACAATGGATACAGTCCAAAAAACACTAGAAAATAAAAATAATACAAAAAGTATTATAAAATATTCATTGATATTATTAGTTTTTATTGGAGCATTATTTCTTTCAACTCAAAATGACGGACCATCAAAATTTCCTAAAGTTGTAACTGACGAATTTACTTTTACAGCATGGGTAAATGAAGGGGAAGATTATCTAAAGAAAAATTACAGATGGATTACAAAAATTTTAGCAAATTACATTAAGGCTGGTTATTATTTTTTAGAAGATTTTTTACTTGAATCACCTTGGATTTTAGTCGCCGCAATTTTAACTCTTCCTTGTTTTATAGTAGGTGGGCTAAAATTAGGCTTATTTTCATGTTTTGTTATTTATTTTTGGGGAGCTGTTGGATTATGGGAAGCATCTCTTCAAACAGTTGCTTTGATGGGACTGTCAGTTTTTTTGTGTGTATTTTTCGGAGTATTACTTGGAATAGCATGCTCTCAGAGTGATAGATTTGAAAATTTCATGAAACCTGTTTTGGATACAATGCAGGTTATGCCAGCCTTTGTTTATTTGTTTCCTGCATTATTCTTTTTTGGAATTGGAGGAGCACCTGCAATATTGGCTACAATGATTTATTCAATGCCACCAATAATTCGGTTAACTAACACTGGTATTCGGCAAGTTTCAAAAGAAACTGTAGAGTCTGCAACTTCGTTTGGTTCAAGTAAGTTGCAGTTATTATTAAAAATTAAAATTCCTATGTCACTGCCAAGCATTATGATGGGTATCAATCAAGTTATTATGATGGCTTTGGCTCTCGTTGTATTAGCATGTTTTATTGGTGCAGAAGGAATTGGTGGACAAGTATGGCAAGCAATAAGAAGACTTGATGTAGGATGGGCAATGGAGGGTGGTCTTTGTATTTTATTCATGGCAATAATGTTTGATAGATTTAGTAAAGCTTGCAGTCATAAAGAAGATAAACTTCCATCAAATGTAAAAAAATTTCATTTACTTCCTCAAAATCTGGAGAAATATAAAATTGCAAGAATTTTAGAAATGCCTTTAGATATTACAAGCAAAATTATAGACTTTATTTGTATTAAAATTACAAATTTTATTGCATTACTAGCAAGTATAATAATTTCAATTTTCAATAAAAATACTACAAACGATATTGGTGAACTTATAAGTAGAAGATTTTATTTGATTCCATCATTGATAGTCTTGTTTGTTATTTCATTCATAGACTCGAATTTATATGAAATAGGAACGTTTCCTAACGAGTGGAAGTTATCAATAAGACAACCGATTTCTAATGCTGTGGAGTCTTTGACAGTCGATCCAGGCTTTATTGCGTTTTCTAAAGGATTAAGAGG
>CACBBX010000028.1 GCA_902537575.1 uncultured Pelagibacteraceae bacterium | reverse complement strand
ATTTTGAATGCCACTTCCATTACCACCACCTAGCATTGTTAATGATGAATTATATCCTTGAATAACAACTTCAGTAGAATATTTATCTTGACCAGATTGTTCGTCTTTCCATTTTCTTGTGGTTATTTGGCCTTCAACATAAATTTGAGCACCTTTCTTAAGATACTGTTGAACAACATTTACTAGACCCTCATTAAATACAACTATACGGTGCCATTCAGTTTTTTCTTTTTTCTCTCCCGTACTTTTGTCTTTCCAAGATTGACTTGTTGCAAGGCTCAATCTCGCTACACTTTTACCATTCACCATTTGTTTGATTTCTGGATCTGCGCCCAAACGACCAATTAATAACACTTTATTTAAACTTCCAGCCATAATATTTTTCTATTTGTTTATTTAATTAATTAGAATTATACCACAATTCTTCTGAATATTAATTTTATTAATTCAAAGCAAGAAAAATTATGATGAAAAAGATAGTTATTAAGGGTGCTAAAGAACATAATTTGAAGAATATTTCTGTTGAAATTCCGAAGGATAAATTTGTGGTAATTACAGGTCTCTCTGGTTCAGGCAAATCATCTTTAGCGTTCGATACTATTTATGCCGAAGGACAACGAAGATATGTTGAAAGTTTATCTGCGTATGCAAGACAGTTTTTGGATAAAATGAAAAAGCCAAATGTTGATCTTATTGAAGGATTAAGCCCAGCGATTGCTATTGAACAAAAAAATACTTCAAAGAACCCAAGATCTACAGTTGCAACTGTTACAGAGATTTATGATTATATGAGGGTGCTTTATGCAAGAGCAGGTATTCCCTACTCACCATTTACCGGCAAACCAATTACTTCACAGACTATTACTCAAATAGTAGATTTAATTAAAAAACTGCCAAAAAAATCAACTATTTACATATACGCCCCCGTAGTAAGAGGTCGTAAAGGTGAATATAAAAAAGATATTTTAAGTTATAAACGAAGAGGTTTTAGAAAAATCAAAATAGACAACGTTTTATATGATATTGAAAAATCTCCCAATTTAGACAAAAAACTTAAACACGATATTTCAGTTTTGATTGATAGAATTGTTTTAAATTCAAAGCTAGGAAATAGACTGGCTGAAAGTATTGAAACAGCTGTTAATCTTGCAAATGGATTAGTTTTTGTTGAATATGAAGATGAAACATTACCTCAAAAACATAGAAAATTAGAAAAATTAATTTATTCAACAAAATTTGCTTGTCCTGAAAGTGGTTTTACAATTGAAGAAATAGAACCAAGATTATTCTCATTTAATAGTCCTTATGGGGCCTGTGAAGAATGTGAGGGTATTGGCATGAAATTAAATGTAGATCCAAATCTTGTTGTACCAGATGAAAGAAAAAGTCTTGCTGATGGTGCTATTGAACCTTGGTCAAAATCTACTACCTTATATTATGCTCAAACACTATCATCACTAGCTAAACATTACGGTTTTTCTTTAGATGAAAAATGGAAAAAACTTCCAAAAAAAATAAAAGATATTATTCTTTATGGATCAGATGAAGATGAAATAAAATTTAATTATGACGATGGTTACGAAAAATATTCTTATAAAAAAACCTTTGAAGGTGTAATCAATAATCTTGAGAGAAGATTTTTAGAGTCCGATAGCGAATGGAAAAGAGAGGCTATAGCAGAATATCAATCAGATACTGCCTGTGAAGCATGTAATGGAGATCGTTTAAAAGAAGAGGCATTATGTGTAAAAATTAACAATCTTAATATTAGTGAAGTAACAAAGAAGTCAATATTTGATGCAGCAGAATGGTTTAAAGATTTAGTAAATCATATAGACAGAAGGCAATTTAAAATTGCAGAGCATGTTTTAAAAGAAATAAATGAAAGATTGAATTTTTTGTTAAATGTGGGCTTGGATTATTTAACTCTATCTAGAGAGTCTGGAACGTTATCTGGTGGTGAGGCTCAAAGAATAAGATTAGCTTCTCAAATAGGTTCGGGATTAACTGGTGTTCTTTACGTTTTAGATGAGCCATCAATTGGTTTACATCAAAAAGATAATATTAAACTTATTAATGCACTTAAAAGATTAAGAGATTTAGGTAACACCGTAATAGTTGTGGAACATGATACTGAAACTATGGAGAATGCAGATCATATTATAGACTTGGGGCCAGAGGCAGGTACTAATGGCGGTCAAATATCTTCTCAAGGTACTTATGATGAGATTAAAAAAGATAAAAATAGTATCACTGGACAATATCTTGCTAATAAAAAGAAAATAGATATTCCAAATACAAGACGATTAGCTAAAAATGGAAGGTTTGTTGAAATCAATGGTGCAACAGGAAATAATTTAAACAATGTTAACCTTAAGATTCCAACAGGAACCTTCACTTGTGTTACTGGTGTATCAGGAAGTGGAAAATCTACGCTTATATTGCAAACTCTCTTTCATGCTTTAAATTTAACACTTAATAACAAAGCAAAAAAAGCTCCAAAAGCTTTTAAGGGGTATAAAGGAGTTGAGTTGATTGACAAAATTATCGATATAGATCAATCACCTATAGGAAGGACACCAAGATCAAATCCTGCCACATATACTGGTGCATTTGGTCCAATAAGAGATTGGTTTACAAGTTTACCTGAATCTAAAACAAGAGGTTATAAACCAGGAAGATTCTCATTTAATGTTAAAGGTGGAAGGTGTGAGGCTTGCGAAGGTGATGGTGTGATTACTTATGAAATGCATTTTCTACCAGATGTTTATATTCAATGTGATGAATGTAAAGGAACTAGATATAATAGAGAAACTTTAGAAATTAAGTTCAAAGGCAAAAGTATTGCAGATGTTTTGGATATGTCCGTTGATGAGGGATGTGAATATTTTGAAAATATATCCAATATTAAAACAAAATTATTAACATTAAAAAAAGTTGGATTGGGCTATATTAAAATTGGTCAGCAAGCAACAACGCTTTCGGGTGGGGAGGCTCAAAGAATAAAGCTTGCTAAAGAATTATCAAAAAGATCTACAGGACGAACAATGTATATTTTAGATGAACCAACAACCGGTTTACATCAACATGATATTAAAAAACTTTTAGAAATTCTACACACATTTGTAAAACTTGGTAACACAGTTGTTGTAATTGAGCATAATTTAGATGTTATAAAAACTGCTGATTATATTATTGATATGGGTCCTGAGGGTGGCGTAAAGGGTGGTAAAATTATCGCAGAAGGTAAACCTGAGGAAGTGTCGAAAATTAAAGAGAGTTACACTGGTCAATTTTTAAAACCTCTACTAAATTAAATATAAAAACTTAAAAATTACCAAAATTTAGTGTATAAAATTAAGAATCATGAGTAATTTATTATCTTCATTACCAAAAACAATACATGCTTCTCTTGCAATAGCTATAATTTTGTTTGTAGGAATGTTTTTTCACAATGAAGGCATTGCCTTTGATACGTTGTTTTGGAGTTGGTTATTTAGATTTATACATGTAGTTGTCGCAATAATGTGGATTGGATTACTTTGGTATTTTAATTTTGTTCAAATCCCAAACATGTCTAAAATTCCAGATGAACAAAAGCCAGCGATTGGAAAAGTAATTGCTCCAGCAGCTTTATTTTATTTTAGATGGGCTGCAGCTTTTACTGTTTTATCTGGTTTAATTCTAGCTTGGTTGAATGGTTACCTGCATGATGCAATGACTTTTAGTATTGGTTCTGGGATTCCAAAACATACTGCAATAGGAATTGGAATGTGGTTAGGTCTTATAATGGCATTTAACGTTTGGTTTGTGATATGGCCAAATCAAAAAAGAGCATTAGGTATTGTTGAAACTGATCCTGAAATAAAATTAAAATCTGCTAAAACAGCAATGTTATTCTCTAGAACAAATACTCTTCTATCTCTACCGATGTTACTAACAATGGTAGCTGCTCAGAATATTTATTAGTTTATTATTTATCGTCCTCTCTTAAGACAGTTTTTTGAGAAACTCTTAATCTTACCAATATAGTATTGGCTATATAAATTGATGAATAAGTTCCAAAAACAACTCCTAAAATCATAGCTAGTGAAAATCCTTTTAAGATTTCACCACCAAAAAAATATATTGCAAGTAATGCAAGTAAAGTTGTTGCTGAAGTAATAATTGTTCTAGATAAAGTTTCATTAATTGAAATATTTGTTAGTTCGAAGATTTTTATATCTGAATATTTTCTTAAATTTTCTCTCACACGATCAAATATTACAACAGTGTCATTCATTGAATAACCTACAATAGTTAATACTGCAGCAATAATTGATAAGTTGATTTCTAAACTGAATAGTGAAAATACGCCAAGTGTAACAATAACATCATGAAATAGTGCTAAAATAGCTCCAAGACTAAACTGCCATTCAAACCTAACCCAAATATAAATGAGCATTATTGCAAGTGATAAGGAAATTGCTAATACACCAGATTTTAATAATTCAGCACTTACTTTTGGTCCTACATTTTCAACCCTTCTGAAGTCATAGTTATTTCCAAATGACTTATCAAGATTTACTTTTATCTCTTCAATTATATTTTTCTTATTATCTTTATTTTCAAATTTAATTAAAAAATCATTATCAGATCCAAATTTTTTAACTGAGACATCACCTAGGTTCATCTGACTAAATTTATCACGAAGAGAGCTTACATTGATTTTTGTATCATTAGATCTTAACTCAATTAACGTTCCACCTTTAAAATCTATACCAAAATTAAGACCCTTAAATATGAGTAAAAGTAACGAAATAATAATTAATGCGCTAGATAGAACATTAAAATGATTATAATATTTATTAAATGCAATCATTATATCAGCTTCCCATTATTTTTGTTTTTAGTCACATAAAGACTAGTGAATAATCTCGCGATAAAATAAACTGAAAACAGGGTTGTAAATATTCCAACACCCAAAGTTACAGCAAAGCCTTTAACTGGTCCTGATCCCATAAAAAACAGAATTACTGCAGCTAAAAGAGTCGTAATATTGGCGTCAATTATTGCAGTTCTAGATTTAGTGTAACCACCATCAAATGCTAATATATTGTTTGTTTCGTCTTTAAGTTCTTCTTTAATTCTTTCAAAAATCAAAACATTTGCATCAACAGCCATACCAACAGTCAAAATAATTCCTGCAATGCCTGGTAAAGTTAATGTTGCTTCAAATAGAGTAAGAATACCTAAAAGAATAAATAAATTAATTATTAGTGTGACGTTTGTAATTAAACCAAAAAATCTGTACTTAACAAACATAAAGATAATCACTAACATAAATCCAATTGATAAAGCAATCATACCAGCATTAATAGAGTCTTGTCCAAGGTCGGGACCTACAGTTCTTTCTTCAATAATATCTAAAGGGGCTGGTAATGCACCAGATCTTAATAATAAAGCTAGATCAGTTGCTGATTGAAAAGTAAATCCACCACTAATTTGGCCAGCACCACTTGCTATAGTGTCTCTTACTACTGGAGCACTTATTATTTTTCCATCCAAGACTATGGCTAATTGTTTACCTATGCCTGTAGATGTTGCTTTACCAAATCTTTTTGCGCCTACTCTATCTAAAGTGAAAGAAACAATTGTTTGATTATTCTGTGTATCCATTTTAGGTTGGGCATCTAAAAGGTTTTCTCCACTAATTATAATTCTCTTGCTCACATTTACTGAAGGAGTACCGTCCTCATACTCTAATTTCTCTACACCAAATCTATCTTCATCATTCTGGGTTACAAATCTAAATGTCAGGTTTGCAGTTTTGCCTAGCAGAGATTTGATTCTTGTTGGATCATCCAAACCAGGAAGTTCTACTAAAATCCTACTGTTGCCCCTCTTTAAAATATTTGGCTCATTAGTTCCTACCTCATCAACTCTTCTTCTCACTATCTCAATGGCTTGATCTTGAGAAGAAGTTTTTAAATTTATTAATCCCTGTCGTGAAAAATTTATTTTTAAATTTAGACCTAAATCTTCAATTTCTAATTGGTGTGATTTAAATCTAGGATAATATGGATTAATTTCACTATTTTCATCTTGGAAAATATCTATAACTTTTTGTTTGTTTTCCTCTATTACATTAAAAAAAATATTTTGATTATCTATTTTTATATTATTTAACTTAATATTTTTATCTTTAAAAAAATTTCTAAAGGTAGTGGTCAAGTTTTGTAATTTTTGTTCAATTACAGGCTCATTATCTATCTCAAGTAATAAGTAGGAACCGCCTTGTAGATCCAGGCCTAAATTAATTTTTTTATCAAAAAAACTATCACCAAACTTAAACAAATTAGATGAAGCGATTAAAACAAATAATAAAGAAAAAATAGTTATAAAAACAATTCTTAACTTAGAAAAATAAAGCACTTATCTAAAATTATTTATTTTTTAACTTCTTGAGTAGTTTGAAGACTTTGAATACCGGTAGCTTTTACAACTTCAACTTTAATATTTTCAGCTATTTCTACTTCAACTTTATCATTATCTATAAGTCTCTCTACTGTACCAGTGATACCACCCGAAGTAATTACTTTGTCACCTCTTTTAAGGTTTTCAACCATGGCTTTATGTTCTTTTACTTTTTTTTGTTGAGGTCTAATTAAGAAAAAATAAAAAATAACAAATATTAAAATTAACGGTATAAATTGTCCTATTCCTGAACCTTCCATAATTCTCCTTTTAAGTATGGTGAATATTTATACTATCTGTATCTCTAAAACAACTTTATTTCTGTGAAATTAATTCTAAATTATTCATATATTCTCGAAGAACTTTAGGAACAACAATTGATCCATCTTTTTGCTGATAATTTTCTAATACGGCTATCAAAGTTCTGCCAACTGCAAGGCCACTTCCATTTAAAGTACCTACAAAGACAGTTTCTTTATTTTTGTTTTTGTACCTAGTTCTCATTCTTTGAGCCTGGAATGTTGAGCATGATGAACATGATGAAATTTCGCGATACTTGCTTTCTGATGGTAGCCAAACTTCGATATCATAGGTTTTCTCAGCACTGAAACCCATATCTCCAGAACATAAAATAACTTTTCTATAAGGTAGTTCTAATTTGTCGAGGATATCTGTTGCACAATTTGTCATTCTTTCTAATTCTTCTAAACAATTTTCTTTTTCAACAATACTTACTAGCTCAACTTTATAAAATTGATGTTGTCTAATCATGCCTTTCGTATCTTTACCATAACTTCCTGCTTCTTTTCTGAAGCAAGGTGTTGATGCTACAAATCTCATAGGAAGAAGACTTTGATCTACTATTTTGTCTTTCACAATATTTGTTAAAATTACCTCAGCTGTAGGTATTAAAAATTTTCTACCTGATCCTTCCTCAAATTTTATTTCAAACTGATCATTTTCAAATTTAGGTAATTGGCCAGTTCCATACATTGTATTATCTGAAGCAATTAAAGGAGGTGATATTTCTTGATATCCATTTTTATTTATATGAGTATCCAACATAAAATTAGATAAGGCTCGCTCTAATAAAGCTAAATGGTTTTTTACAAAAACAAATCGAGATCCTGTAGTCTTGGTAGCGAGATCAAAGTCTAGCATTCCAAGATTTTCACCAAGCTCGTAGTGAGATTTAGGTTTAAAATCAAATTTTGGGATGTTTCCTGATTTTAGTACTTCTACATTATCATTTTCATCTTTACCGCTTGGGACATCAATATGAGGAATATTGGGTATATTGGATAGTAAATTGCTTAACTCTTTTTTTATTTTTTTTTGTAAATCAGTTAATTTAACTAATTCTAATGTTAGCTCTTTAGATTTTTTAAATAAAGTTTCATCTTTAGATTTTGAAATATCCTTTTTTTCTTTTTCAATAGCTTCTTTTTTTTTAATTAAATCTCGATTTTCTTTATCCAAATTTTCTAACTTTTTAAAATCAATTTTAACAGATCTTTTTTTTAGAGATTTTTCAAAACCAGGGAAATCTTTTCTAATTTCCTTTAAATTATGCATCAGTTTTTTCTAAATTTTTGTTTTCTATAAATTTTACTGAAAATATTGATAATTCATATAAAATTAACAATGGTATTGCTAATCCTATTTGTGTTATTGGATCTGGAGGTGTTAACAAAGCAGCAGCTGCAAAAATTATAACCACAACATACTTTCTTCTGTCTTTTAAAAATTGGCTATCTACAACCCCAATTCTTGCTAAAAGACTTAACACAACAGGTAATTGAAAACTAATTCCAAAAGCAAAAATTAATTTCATTACTAAAGACAAGTATTCATTTACTTTTGCTTCTAATTGTATTGGTAGATTTGTTGAAAAACCTGTACTCTCAAATGATAAAAAGAACTTAATTGCCAATGGCATTATCAAATAGTAAACCAACATACCACCTAGAAAAAAAAGTATAGGTGTAAGTATTAAGTAGGGTAAAATTGCAATTTTTTCATGTTTATATAGGCCTGGTGCAATAAACTTCCATATTTGCATTAATATAAAGGGGCAGGTTATAAAAAATGCTGTAAAAAAAGATACTTTTAAATAAGTTAAAAAAGTCTCTTGAAGTGCTGTAAAGATCAATCTTCTATCTGAACCATCATCTTTCACAGCTTGTGCAAATGGGTCTACTAAAAAACCATAAATATGCTCAGCGAAAAAATAACAGAAAATAAAAAAAACAAATAAAAAAATAAAACTATGAATAAGTCTTTTTCTTAGTTCAGTTAAATGACTAACAAAGCCACTATCTTTTTCATCATTATTCATCTTTTTTTGGTTCTTTTTTTACTTCGTTATTAATTTTTTCATCATGAATTTCTAAATTAGAAACTTCGTTTTGAATATTGCTGACATATCTTTTAGCAGCACCAATCCACGAACCTGCTTTTTTTAACATTACTGGAAAATCTTTAGGGCCAAGAACGACAATAGCAATAGCAACAACTATCAATATCTCAAACCAACCAATAGTAGGCATGTGAGTTATTCTTTGTTATTAGAGTCTTTATTTTCGTCGGAAATATTTTTTGGCTCAGTATCGTCAGTCACATCTGACGCCATACCTTTTTTAAAACTTTTAATACCTTTAGCTACATCTCCCATTAAACTAGAGATTTTACCACGTCCAAATAATAAGACTACTAATATTACAACAATTGCTATTTGCCAAATTCCTATACTCATAGAAACTTATAACCTTTTTATGATAAATTTAAAAGTTACTTTTTCGTTATTCTTTCTCTCCACTATCAAGAGTTCTATTGAGCATCTCATCAATATTAGAATATATGTCTTCTTTTTTTTCTTCCTGTTTTTCTTTATAAAATTTACCTGTTCCAAAAATAGTACTATCAATGCTAGAGCTATCAATCATACCTGCTGCACCCAATTCTTCGATATTTGGAAGATCAGATAGTTTTTGAATATTAAAATGACTTAAAAAATCATCTGTAGTTACATATTGAATAGGTCTACCAGGCACATTTTTTCTTCCCCCGGGTT
>CACBBX010000027.1 GCA_902537575.1 uncultured Pelagibacteraceae bacterium | reverse complement strand
TACTACTTTTTAATTTGGAGGCCCCTGTAACGTGATCAGCATGAATATGGGTATCTATAACTTTAACAAGTTTAAGATCCAATTCTTTAAGAAGATTGATATAGTCATTAACATTTTCCTCAACTGGGTCTATTACTAAAGCCTCGCGACCATTTGCCGATGCAATAAGGTATGTATAGGTAGAAGATTTGGTATCAAAAAGTTGTCTTAAAATCATAAATTATTATTATCAGAATATTATGACTTCCTCTACTTTTGATTGGAATTGTAAGAATACATGGTCAAGAAGTGCACGAAATACATTTTGGTGCTTGTTAGGTTGTGCAATCGGTGATTTTGGCACAATATTATTTTTTCAATTAAGCAAAATACCTTTTCCATTGCTAGGAATAATGATTTTAGCGATTATCAACGGATTAATTACTAGTATAATACTAGAAACACTAATTTTAATTAGACAAGGTTTTTCATTTAATGGCGCTTTAAAAACTGCATCAGGCATGAGCTTAATTTCCATGCTTAGTATGGAAATTATGATGAATTTAACAGATTATATTTTAACTGGTGGTGCAATTTTAAACTGGTGGGTTGTACCTATTATGCTGATTGTGGGTTTTTTAACTCCATGGCCATATAATTACTGGAGATTAAAAAAGTTTGGAATCAACTGTCACTAAATATTTTAGAGAATTTTTTTTAACAAATTTTCATTAAAGAAAATCTTATGAATTATCACAGCAGAAATATGAAGAGAGATCAGACCTAAAATTGTATAATTTGAAAATATATGAATGTTATAAAATTGATCAGCTAATACAAAATTATCTTGAATTTTAATTTCTTTAAAAAATATCACTAATGTTTCACCATTAAATAATTTTTTTAAAATACCTGAGATAGTTATTGATAAAATTGCCACATATAAAAGAATATGATTCAGTTTAGCTATAAACTTTTGACCTTTAAAAATACTTGGATCTAATTTTGGTGTGGGGTTAAAAATTTTGTTCAGTAATCTTATAATAACCAAGTAAAATATTGATAAGCCTATTATAATATGAATATTTTCTATATTTAATCTTTCTTCTCCAAAATCAAGATCAACTAAATAAAAACCAAGAGGAATTTGGATTAGTAATAATATTGCACTAAGCCAATGTAACACCTTTGAAATAATACCATACTCTGTTAAGGTATTTTTAACATGCATGCTTTAGTAAAACATATAACCAGTTGCTTTGGTATAGTTTTGTTGTCTCTTTTTTTCACAGTAGTTGGAACCCAAAGTATTGCTGATCAGTCTGCAGAAGAAATCATCAAAGGTAGAAAAGCCCTTTTTAGTAAGAATTACAGTACAGCAAAGCGTGTCCAAGCTTTATCTTCAAATGGAGACTTTGACAAAGCAAAAGAGTTAATGATTGAAATGAGTGAAAATTATAAAACATTGATAGGATTATTTCCTGAAAATACTCAAGAAGGATACAAGACAGAATCTTTACCATTAATTTGGCAAGAAAAAGAAGCCTTTAATGCTTTAATGCAAAAGTCATCAGATAACATGATAAAACTGACTTCAGTGATTGAAGATAGCGACGATATTCGAGCTACTCTTCGAGAATTTATGTGGAGTAGTTGTAAGGCATGCCATAGCAAATACAGAATGCCTCATTAATATATTAATCAGTGATTCCGCAAAAAGTAACAGACCATCTTGAGGAATATATTAGTCAGGAAATCTACGTTCAAATAGCTGTAATTAAAGGCAAAGAAAAAGTTTCAACAGAGCTAGCTATAAATAAATATTTTAAAAGTAATCATTTTAGAGACTTAGCAGAAGGAAGACCATACGATCATTTTATTGAGGGATTAAGAGATAAATGTCTTGGAAAGTTAAAAAATTCGCCAATGAGAAATAAGCAAACTGATGATCCAACAATAATTGAATTACAAAATAAATTAAACAAATTAAGTGATGATGAATTAGATAATACTTATTGGGAAATAGAAACTGGTGAATTTTTTACAGGAGAACAAATTAAAGAATTAGAAGAAATGCGTAACAATTTAATATCTAATTTAATAATTAAAGAAAATTCAAAACAAGATTCAGTATTAAAGATAATTATGGGCTTTTGTGAAAAATATGAAAAATTATGTCAGAAAAAATATCCAGAAGCACCACTTCCACTAGAAATTTTAAAATCTGTTAATTAAGTTTTAAGGGTTCGCTCTTTATGATATTACCTAAAGAGCTCCCTTATATTGCCTCTTTGGCATTTAAATCCAAAAGGATTTTATTTTTTGTTTGTTTTTGAAATATAAAGCTATTCAGCTAAGTGTCAGGTGGTGATAGTTTTAACATAATAACCTCCTCTTAAAAAAGTTAATTATAATTTAACAAATTTCAATTAATTTATTTTAGTTTTAATAAAATATATATCTTGAATACAACCTGATGCTTTAGTATATTCTCGACATCCTAATTCAGTACAGTAATTATTTTATCTTGTTAAAAGAAATTTATAATTAAATTTTTTTAATGAGAGTCTCTTGGAATACCTTTTGAAGTAGATACTTTGAGATACTTGCCTCTTAAATTAATACAAGCACCATCTTCAAGTTGACCTACAGTATCTCTAAAAATTTCTTGCCAAGGTGTTTGATTATTTACTTTAAATTTTTTTCTTTTTCTCCTTCTAATCTTGAATTCAGATTGTGAAATTAATAAATCAACTCTTCTTTTATTTAAATCTATTTTCATTTTATCCCCAGTCTTTACTAAACCCAAATCTCCACCAACAGCCGATTCAGGGGAAACATGAAGAATTGATGGACTAGCTGATGTACCACTCTGCCTTCCATCACCAAGTGTTGGCAAAGTATTAATTCCTTTTTTAAGTAATCTGTCAGGTGGCTGCATATTAATTACCTCTGCCGAACCAGGATAACCAACTGGACCGCAACCTCTTATGATTAAAATTGAGTTTTCATTAATTTTTAATTTTTTACTATTTAGTCTTTTATGGTAATCCTCTGGTCCTTCGAAAACTACTGCATTACCTTTAAAAACATTTAAATGCTTAGGGTTTGAAAGATATCTATCTTTAAATTCTTTACTAATTACAGAAGTTTTCATTATTGCTGTTGAAAAAAAATTACTTTTCATAACCAAAAATCCAGCTTTATCAGCAAGAGAATTTTTGAATGATTTAATCACTTTAGGATCTACTTTTATATTTTTTCTTAAATTTTGAGCAATATTTTTACCTGTGACAGTTAATAAATTTTTATGAATTTTATTATTTTTTATTAGTTCTTTCATTACAGCAGGTACCCCACCTGAACTATAAAAACTTTCCATTAAATATTCTCCAGCTGGTTGACAGTTTACAAGTAGAGGAATTTCATGACCTAATTTTTGCCAATCAGATAAATTAAACTTTATACCCATATGTTTAGCTATTGCGCTTAAATGTGTAGTGCAATTACTCGATCCACCAATAGCACTTGCAACAACAACTGCATTTTCAAAAGCCTTTCTAGTCATTATCTTTGAAGGTGTTAAATTCTCATGCACCATTCCAACTATTCTTTTACCTGTTTCAAATGAAATATGTTTTCTTTCTTTGTATGGTGCAGGTATAACAGCACAACCAGGCAAAGACATTCCCAATGCTTCAGCAACAGAGTTCATTGAGGAAGCGGTACCCATTGTATTACAATGTCCGACACTTGGAGCTGATGATGCAGCCATGTCCATAAACTGGTTATAATCTATCTCACCTTTTGCTAATAACTTTCGTGCCTCCCAAATTATAGTACCTGACCCAGCTAATTTACCTTTATAGAAACCATCTAACATTGGTCCTCCAGAAAGAACAATTGCAGGAATATTTACAGTTGCGGCTGCCATCAATGCAGCAGGTGTAGTTTTATCGCATCCTGTTGTTAATATCACACCATCAATTGGATATCCGTAAAGTATCTCTACAAGTGATAAATAAGATAAATTTCTATCCAACATTGCCGTTGGTCTTTTGCCAGTTTCTTGAATTGGATGTGTTGGAAATTCCATGGGTACACCTCCAGCTTTTTTAATCCCATCTTTAATTTTTTTACTCAATGACAAAAAATGTCTATTGCAAGGTGATAAATCACTTCCAGATTGAGCTATTCCAATAATTGGTTTTCCAGACTGTAAATCTTTTCTCTTTAGACCATAATTCATATATTTTTCTAAATACAATGCAGTCATGTCAGGGTTCTTTGGATTATTGAACCAATGTTCACTTCTTAATGTTTTGTTTCTTTTTTTAAGCATTTAAAATTAATGGTTTCTTAGAATATAAGTTATATAATATTAATATGAGCAATCTAATAGTTTTAAACATTAATGACAATGTCGATATTGTCTAATAAATTTTAAAAGGTCTAATCTTAAATTATGAAAAAAATTGGTTTTATTGGAATTGGATTAATGGGTTTTCCAATGGCAAAAAATTTACTTAGATCTGGATGTAAATTAAACGTTTTTAATAGATCAATAGATAAAGCTTATTCATTAAAAGAATTTGGAGCCGAAATTTCAGAATCGGTAGTTGAACTAGTTAAAAATAGTGAAGTTATTATAACAATGCTAACGGATGATGCTGCTGTTGATCAGGTAATGGGAAATACCGATTTTATTGATAATTTAATGCCTGGAACAACCATAATTGATATGAGTTCGGTTAAGCCAGAAACAGCAATAAAACATGCTAATAATCTAAAAAAAAAACAAATCAATTATTTAGATTCTCCAGTTTCAGGAGGAACAATTGGTGCTGAAGAAGCTTCTCTTGCAATTATGACAGGAGGAGAACAAAAAGTATTTGATGAAGTCGAGAGTATTCTTAAAAAGATGGGCAATCCCACCTTGGTTGGACCTGTTGGAAGTGGACAGGTTTCAAAACTAGCAAATCAAATCATTGTTGGTTTAACAATAGGTGCTGTAGCTGAAGCTGTCACATTGTGTGAAAAAGCTGGAGCTGATCCGAATAAAATGATTAGTGCATTAACTGGAGGCTGGGCAGATAGTAAGGTATTACAAACTCATGGTAAAAGAATGATTAGTAAAGATTTCAGTCCAAAGGGTAAAACATTTACTCAACTAAAAGACATGAATAATATTTTAGAGTGTGCAAATAGTTTTAATACTCATTTACCTATTTCAAATTTAGTTAAACAAATGTATAAAACTTTAGTTAAAAATGGTCACGGTAATGATGATCATAGTTCATTGTATAAAGAAATTGAAAGGATGAATCAAAAATGAGCGATAGATTAAAAAGTAAAAATATTATTGTAACAGCAGCAGGACAAGGAATTGGAAGGGCAACAGCAATTGCATTTCATAATGAAGGTGCCAATGTTACTGCTACTGATATAAATGATAAAACTCTAGCTGGTTTAAATAATGAATATCCTGGAATAAAAATTAATAACTTAGATTCAACAGATCAAAAATCAATATTAGAGTTTGCAAAAAATTTAGACAGAGTTGATGTTTTGTTCAATGCAGTCGGCTTTGTTCATCATGGAACAATACTAGATTGTGAAGAAACTGATTGGGATTTCTCAAGTGTTGTAAATGTAAAATCAATGTATTTTATGTGTAAAGCAATTTTGCCATTAATGATCAAACAAAATTCTGGAAGTATTGTTAATGTTTCATCTTGCGCTTCAAGTTTAAAAGGATTTCCTAATAGATTTGTATACGGGACAACTAAAGGCGCTGTGATTGGTCTAACTAAGTCAATTGCTGCAGATTTTGTTAAAAAAAATATTAGGTGTAACTCCATTGCACCTGGAACAGTATTTTCACCTTCTTGGCAAGATAGAGTTAACCAAAGCCCTGATCCTGTCCAAGCTAAAAAAGATTTTATTGCAAGACAACCCATGGGAAGATTAGGCACTGCTGAAGAAATAGCTGCGATAGCTATTTATTTAGCAAGCGATGAGTCAACTTTTACAACAGGAACAACATTTTCTGTTGATGGTGGAATTTCAATTTAATTTAGGAGGTGAACTATGAAATTATTAAGGGTAGGACAAAAAGGAAATGAGAAACCTGGTGTTTTAGGTGAAGATGGTAAAATTCGAGATTTAAGTTCTCATATAGTAGACTTAATTCCTGATCATTTAAATTTTGAGACTATTTCAAAACTAAAAAATTTAAATTTATCCTCACTTCCTATATTAAATGAGGACGAAAGAATTGGTTCTTGTGTTGCAAAACCAGGAAAATTTATAGCTATAGGTCTTAACTTTTCTGATCATGCTGCCGAAACTGGTGCTGAGCCACCATCTGAGCCAATTACTTTCATGAAAGCGACAAGCTCTATTAACGGCCCAAACGATGACATTCAAATTGTTTCAGGTTCAAAAAAGTTAGATTGGGAAGTTGAACTTGGAATAGTTATTGGAAAAGAAACCAAACATATCTCCGAAGATCAATCTGAAGATCACATATTAGGATATTGTCTTGTGAATGATATAAGTGAAAGGGAATGGCAAATAGAAAAAATGGGTCAATGGGTAAAAGGTAAATCACATGATACTTATGGACCGATTGGACCTTATTTAGTAACCAAGGATGAGATACCAGATATCAATAATTTAAAAATGAGTTTGGATGTTAATGGTAAACGAATGCAAACTGGCAACACTAATACTATGATTTTTAACGTTTACTTTATAGTATCTTATTTAAGTAAATTTATGTCATTACAACCAGGTGATATTATAACAACTGGAACTCCTCCAGGTGTTGGTATGGGTATGAAACCTCAGCAGTTTTTAAAAGCTGGTGATACACTAAGGTTATCAATAGAAAGTTTAGGTGAGCAAAATTCAAAAGTTGTTTCTCTTTAATATTTTGTGAAAATAAAAACCTATAAGCCACAAACTCTTTGGAAATTAAATTGTACGTTAGGTGAAGGTACTTTATGGGTAAAAGAACATAACTCAATTTATTTTGTAGATATTAAAAAAAAAAAAATTTTTTCTTTAAATTTAAGAACAAAAAAAAAGAAAACTTTTAAAGTAAATAAAGAGATTGGTTTTTTAAGCCATGTTAAAAAAAATATATTTATTTTAGGCTTACAAGGAGAGATTAGAATTCAAAATCTTAAAACAAAAAAAATTATTAACACAATTCCAATTGAATCAGATATTAAATTTAATAGAATTAATGATGGTAAAACAGATCCAATTGGTAACCTTTGGTTTGGAACAATGGATAATTTAGAGAGAAAAATTGAAAAAGGATCTTTATATAAATTAGATAAAAATTTAAAGCTAAATAAAATTGATAAAAACTACAGAATTACTAATGGACCAGCTTTCATTGATCAATATAATTTTTATCACACAGATAGTTCGAAAAAAAAAATTTATAAAATTAAAATTGATAAAAAAAATAAAATTCAAAGTAAAAAAATTTTTAAAACTTTCTCTAAAAGTGATGGATCACCAGACGGTATGACTTTAGATAATAAGAAAAATCTTTGGGTTGCCCATTTTCACGGAGCGTGTGTTTCAGTTTTTAATAACAAAGCGAAATTAATACATAGAATTCAATTTGAGGCAAAAAATATCACTAATTGTACGTTTGGTGGACTTAATAATAACGAACTTTTTGTAACATCTGCTAGGAAGGGCATGAACAGTGCTGAATTGCGAAAATATAGATACTCAGGTTCTTTATTTAGTGTAAAAACAAACTCTAAAGGATTACTACAAAAAAAATTTATTTTAGTCGATGAAAAAAAGAGATCTTTACTATGAAAGAATACCAACAAAGTTACTTAGAGAGGATATCCGTCATCTTGGAACTACTCTTGGAGAAGTAATTAAAGATCAAGAAGGTATAAAGTTTTTTAATTTAGTTGAAAAAGTAAGAAAACTTTCAAAAGCCAACAAAATTAATCTTAAAAGTAATAATTCATTCAAAAAATTGGTTAAAACTGTAAAAAATGCCAATCCCAAAGATACTTTCAGATTAACTAGAGCATTTAGTCATCTAATAAACTTTATAAATTTAGCAGAATCTATCGATACAGCTAGGAATTTAGATGAATATGAAACAAAAAGGAAAAACTTAAAATACAATATATTTATTGAAGAAATCTTTGAAAATTTATTTAAAAACAAAAATATACCAAATAGTAAAATTTATAATCTTGCAAAAAATCTAAACATTGGAATAGTATTAACTGCTCACCCAACAGAAGTAAAAAGAAGAACTTTAATTCAAAAATATCACAAAATTATTGAAATTTTAGAGCAAAGAGATCTTTTCGAATCCTACCCCTTAAAATTAAGGATATTAAATAAACAGCTGAGAGATGAATTTTCAATTATCTGGAACACAGATGATCTTAAAAGAACAAAACCAACTCCATTCGATGAAGCAAGGTGGGGTTTAGCTATTATTGAGGATAGTCTTTGGGATACAATTCCAAAAGTATATAGAAGATTGAATTCTATTTTTGTAAAAAATATGAATAAGGGCTTACCAAAAAATTTTAATCCTATTCAATTTGGCTCATGGATGGGAGGTGACAGGGATGGAAATCCTAATGTAACTTCTAAAGTTACCAAAGAAGTAATTTTGTTGTCTAGATGGGAAGCTGCAAAACTTTATGAAAAAACCTTAACAAAAATTATAAGGTCTTATTCCATGAAAAAATGCTCAAAAAAAATAATAAATCGAGTAGGTAAATCTTTTGAACCTTATCGAGTCTTTTTAAGACCTTTAAGAGATAAAATGAGGTTAACCCATAGATCTATTGAACAGCATTTAATTAATAAACAACCTTTAAACAAAAAGAACTTATTAAGTTCTACAGAAGAAATTTTAAAGCCCCTAAGAGTTGTAAGGGAGTCCTTAGAGCAAAATCAAAATGAAAATATTGCTAGTGGAGATTTATTAGATCTTATGAGACGAGCAAAGTGCTTTGGTATAAATCTGGCAAGATTAGATATTAGACAAGAGTCTTCTAGACACACTCAATTAATTGCTGAGTTAGTCAAGAAAAAATTTAATAAAAATTATTACAAATTTACTGAAGAAGAAAAAATTTACTTCTTAAAATCTAAATTAATCTCAAAAAATAATTGTATAAATAATTTTAAATTTTCCAATAAAGAAAATAATGAAGTTTGGTCTACCTTTAAAATACTTGCTGAGGAACCTTCTGAATGTTTAGGTGCCTATATAATTTCAATGACAACCTCTGCTTCAGATATTTTAGCAGTTTTATTTCTTCAAAAAGAGGCAAAGATAGTAAATAAATTAAGAGTGGTTCCATTATTTGAAACTTTAGATGATTTAGTTAATGCAAATCAAATAATGAAAAACTTGTTTTCAAAAAAATGGTACAAAAAATTAATAAATAATAAACAAGAAGTAATGATAGGTTACTCAGACTCTAGCAAAGATGCAGGTAAAATATGTGCAAGTTGGAATCAATATAAAGCACAAGAGCAAATTGTTAAATCAGCAAAAAAATATGGTATTAAAGCCAGTTTTTTTCATGGAAGAGGGGGTTCTCCAGGAAGAGGAGGAGGTCCAATTCAAGCAACTTTAAGATCTTTACCCCCAAATTCAGTGAATGGAAAAATAAGAATTACTGATCAAGGTGAAGTTATCCAGCAAAAATATGGTTACGAACCTATAGCTGAATATAATATATGTAGTTATATAGGTGCTGTAACTGAAGCAACACTTAACCCTCCACCAATTCCAAAAGAAAAATGGAGATCATTAATTGAGAAGATGTCTGACATTTCTAAAAGCTCATATAGAAAAAATATTAATCAAAGTTCTGAATTTATAAAATACTTTAAAAATGTAACACCTCATCTTGCGCTTGGAAAATTATCTATTGGATCTAGACCATCAAAAAGAAAGAATATAGATAATATAAAAAGTTTAAGAGCTATTCCTTGGGTATTTGCATGGACACAAATTAGACTAATGTTGCCTGCGTGGTTAGGTAGCGCTGAAGCTTTGAGATAT
>CACBBX010000026.1 GCA_902537575.1 uncultured Pelagibacteraceae bacterium | reverse complement strand
CAAAATACGCAAGGTGCCCTAGATGCTCTTAAAGAGGCCTTTGGATCAAAAAGCTACATACTTTTAGTATCAGGCTTTTTTGTATGTGGGTTTCATATAACATTAGTTGGAACTCATGTGCCAACCTATGTTTTAGATCGAGGTTTGGAGGGTTGGACTGCTGCAGCAATTTTGTCTTTGATAGGATTATTTAATATATTTGGCTCGCTGTTAAGTGGTTATCTTTCAACAAAAATAAGCAAAAAAATAATATTAAGTATAATTTATGGATTAAGAGGATTATCAATAGTTTTATTCATATTTTTACCAGCTAGCAATATTAATGCCTTTATCTTTGGAGCAAGTTTCGGTTTTTTATGGCTATCAACTGTGCCAGCCACAAGTGGAATAGTTGCACACATGTTTGGTACAAAATTTCTAGGGTTATTATATGGAATTGTTTTTTTGAGTCATCAAATAGGATCATTTTTCGGCGCATATCTTGGAGGACTATTTCATGACCTTTATGGCTCTTATGATTATGCGTGGTATTTAGCAATTGCATTATCGGTTTTCGCTGCAATAATTCACCTTCCAATAAAAGAAGAAGCAGTATTAAGATTAAAAACAAATTAAATTGAATACTTTTAAAATTTTAAACGATATTAATTCGTCAGGTAAACCTTACGTTATTTACAAAACTAAAAAAGGGTTTGATTTATTTACAGATTTTTCAAAAAAAATAATCTTGTCTAATAGAAATATAATAAATTTTTTTAAATCAATTTATTCAAATAAAAAAAAAATCAAAAAAACAGACCTTTATATTGGTTTTTTTGGTTATGAGTTATTAAATCACCTAATTGGAATAAAATTTCCAAAGCAAAAAACTAATCATTTTCCGAAGGGAATTTTTTATAAACCTGAAACTTTAGTAAATTTAAATGAAAAATTATTTTTCAAAACCCCATTAATTGAAAACAAAAATAAAAAATTTAAAATAAATATTAATAAGAAAAATTATACAAAAATTTTTAATAAATTTAAAAAAAAAATTAAACAAGGAGAAACATATCAAATTAAAATTTGCACTAAATATAAAAATAAATCAAAAATAGATCCTTTAGATTTCTTTTGTAGATTATCGAAATCCAATCTTGCTCCAGAAGCTTTTTTGATTAAAGACAAAAATTATTCAATAATTAGTTGCTCTCCAGAAACATTAATTGAAAAAAAAGGAAGATCAATAACAACCAAACCAATCGCAGGCACTCTAAAGAAAAATAAAAATTTAAATAAAAGTAAAGCTCTGCAATATTTTAGGAAAAATATTAAGGAGACTAAGGAGCATAATATGATTGTTGATATGGAACGTAGTGATTTATCTCGTATTTGTGTTCCTGGATCAGTTGAAATCAAACAAAAAAAAACTGTAGAGGAATACAAAGACCTTTTTCACTATGTGAGCTTGATAAATGGTAAATTGAATGAAAATGTCAAAATTATCGATATAATTAAATCAATGATGCCTGGTGGTTCAGTAATAGGATGTCCTAAAATAAGCACACTCAATCTTCTAAATAAGCAAGAAAAAGAAAATAGAAATATTTATACAGGGAGTTTTGGTTACATTAAATTTAATGGAGACATGAGGTTTAATATTATTATACGTTCGATACTAAATTTTAAAAATACTTCAGAAATTTCAGTTGCCTCAGGTGTTGTAGTAGATAGCAATGCTAATGATGAGTTTAATGAAAATTTTATAAAAGCAAAAGCTCTAATCGATTTGTTTAAATGATTTATGTGATTGATCATAAAGACTCTTTTACTCATAACGTAGTCCATCAGTTATCTCTATTTGATAAAGTTAAATGCACAAATTATGATGAAATTAATATTAAATATTTAAAAAGAGCATCTACAATTGTTTTATCTCCTGGCCCTGGATCTCCAAAAGATTATCCAATTACCAGTAGAATTTATAAAAATTTTAAGGGAATAAAAAGAATAGTAGGAATTTGTTTGGGATTTCAACAAATATTATTTTGTGAGGGTGCAAAAATAGTTCAACAAAAACAAATTTACCATGGTTTCCAGTCTAAAGTCAAAGTTGTAAGTAAAAAATCTATTTTTAGAAATAAAAATATTTATAAAGTAGGTCGTTACCACTCATTAAAGTTAGAAGAACCTTTTTATTCCAAAAATTTTGACATAACCATGAGATGTGCTATTTCAGGATCAGCAATGGCATTAGAGAATAACACTGATAAAATTTATGGATTTCAATTTCATCCTGAATCATTTTTAACTGAAAATGGTAACTTACTCATTAAAAAAATCTTATCAACTTAAAGATCTTAAAGAAATCGAATTTCAAGATCTTTGGGGAGGTTATGGAGTATTCACAACAATGTGGATTTATAACTCACCTCCGAAAATACTTTTTTTTAAAGAACATATTCGAAATTTGTTAAAATCAACAAAAGAATATAAAATTTATAAATCTTCAATAAAAAAAGATATCAATAAATTAATTAAAAATAATGTAGATTTTAATAAAAATTATAATCATCTATTGAGAGTGGCATTAAACAAAAAGATAATTTCAATTTCTTTAAGAAAAAGAATTAAACCAAAGCTTGATTTTAATTTGAAACTTGTAAAATTAAAAAGAGAAAAACCTGAGTTTAAAAACTTAAAATATAAAAAAATTTTAAAATATCTATCTAAAATGGATAATTCTAGATCTGATATTGGACTATGCTCAGACAAAAAAATTTATGAAACAGGTACATCAAATATTTTTTTTGTAAAAAAAAATAAAATCTATTCTCCCTCTATCAACTGTTATAAAGGAATTACCTACAAATTTTTTAAGTCTAAAATTAAAAATGTGATTAAAAAAGAAATACTAATTAAAACATTAAGTGAATATGATGAAATTATTTTAATTGGATCTGGTAAAGGAGTAGCTTCTGTAAAGACTATTAACAAAATTAAGTGGAAAAGAAAAAGTTTAAAAATATTTAATCTGCTAAACAATCATTATTTACAAGTTGTAAGAAAATACCCTAGGTATAAATAAATGGTTAAAGATCCAAATAATCCCTGTCTTTTTTGTAATTCTAAAATCAGCGGTATTGCTCATGAAAATGAATTAGCATACGCAAGTTATGACACTTATCCTGTATCTAATCTCCATTGCTTGATCATACCCAAAAGGCATCTTGGTGATTATTTTGATTTAACTAATGAAGAATTAGTTGCATGTAACGAACTGATCAAAGTTGTTAAAAAAGAAATCCTAGAAAAAGATAATACCGTCAGAGGTTTTAATATTGGAACAAATGTGGGAAAAGTTTCAGGCCAATCAATTATGCATTGTCATATTCACATGATACCAAGAAGACAAGGAGATGTAGAAAATCCTCAAGGGGGTGTAAGGTCTGTAATTCCTAAAAATCAACACTACAAACGAAAAATATAAATTGTGAGTTGTTATTAAGGACAAAATAACCGATAGTTTAGGTTGATATGAAGATTTAACTAGATTAGAAAATGTCCTTAATAAAGTAATATAATTTAATTTAAGGGTAAAATGTTAAATACAAATCCATTTGCAATTTTAGCAGAAACTGTTTCACCACTTGCAATGCAAGGTTTTATCATTGCTATGGTGTTTCTGATTGCAGCTGGAACAATTATACAAATGATTTCACATAGAAATTTAACTTATTTTTTTAATAATGCAAAAAAAGCAAAACTTAACGCAACTAAAGAATTAGATGTAGGAGAAAAAGTATCAATCGTTGCAAAAACAACCGTATACGATATTGGCACTACGTCAGAACTTGGATTTGGCAAAAGAAGATTGGCACATGTTCTAGGTATGTATGGTACTATTTTATTTTGGGTTGCATCTGCAATTTTAGTTTTTGGCTATACAGGTGTAGAGAAGTCATCTTCAACTATTTGGTCAATAATTTGGCATGTGGGTGCAATATTGACTTGTGTCGGAGGATACTGGTTTTGGTTTTTTTTAAGAGTAGATGTTTCTGCAGAGGCGCATCCATGGTACAGAATAATAAAAGCTGATTTATTCGTATTGTCTTTATTAGCTTGTGCAACATTTGGTTTAGTATGGTCTTATACTCAATTTAATGGGCAAACTGGATTATCATATTTATTTTTAACATTATACGTTGTTGCAAATTTAATTTTATTTGGAGGAATTTATTGGTCCAAATTTGCCCATATGTTTTATAAACCTGGAGCAGCAATACAGAAAAATTTAGCAGAAGCTGACGGATCAAGAGATAATCTACCACCCCCGGCTGATGCACCTGAACAATTTGGTTTAGGTATAAAAAGAGAACAACCTAAACATTATTAATTATGATTAAATTGGATAAGGAGAAAAAATAATATGTCAACTTTTGTATATATGACGAGATGTGATGGCTGTGGTCATTGTGTAGATATTTGCCCATCAGATATAATGCACATAGATGAAAATATTAGACGTGCAAAAAATATAGAACCTAATTTTTGTTGGGAGTGTTATTCATGTGTGAAAGCTTGTCCTAATCATGCTATTGATGTTAGAGGTTATGCAGACTTTGCTCCAATGGGCCACAGTGTAAGAGTCAGACGAGAAGAAGAAAAAGGCACTATTTCCTGGAAAATAAAATTTAGAAATGGGACTACAAAAGACTTCGTTTCACCTATAACAACAAAGCCTTGGGGCAAATTTATACCTAAATTGGCAGAGGGTGATAAGCCCAATCAAGGAGAGATCAACTCTCAAAGATTATACACTGAGCCAGAGGGACTTAATATTGATGGTGAACTACCAAGTGTTCCAAAAGATTCATTTAAAAAGGGAGTTTATTATTAATGGCTAAGCATAAAACACATTTCGAAGATTGTGATATTTTAGTTGTTGGCGGAGGAATGGCAGGTACAGGTGCTACTTTTGAAGCCAGACACTGGGGCAGAGATATGAAAATTGTTTGTGTTGAAAAAGCTAACATAGACAGAAGCGGTGCTGTTGCCCAAGGACTTTATGCAATCAATTGTTATATGGGAATGCAATGGGGTGAAAATCAACCTGAAGATCATGTTCGATATGCAAGAAATGATTTAATGGGAATGGTAAGAGAAGATTTGGGATATGATATGGCTCGTCACGTAGATTCAACAGTTCACATGTTTGATGAATGGGGTCTTCCTATGATGAAGAACCAAGAAACTGGAAGATATCTTAGAGAGGGTAAATGGCAGATTATGATACATGGCGAGAGTTATAAGCCAATTGTTGCAGAGGCTGCAAAAAAATCTGCAGATAAAATTTATAATAGAATTATGATTACTCATCTTCTTATGGATGAAGCAAAAGAAAATAGAGTAGGTGGTGCTGTTGGATTTAATATGAGAACTGGAGATTTTCATGTCTTTAGGGCAAAAGCTGTAATTGTTTCAGCAGGAGGTGCGTCTCATATATTTAAGCCAAGAGCTGTTGGTGAAGGCATGGGTAGAACTTGGTATGCTCCTTGGAGCAATGGTTCAGCTTATGCATTACCAATTGCTGCTGGAGCTAAAATGACACAAATGGAAAACAGAATTGTGTTGTGCAGGTTTAAAGATGGTTATGGACCAGTAGGTGCGTATTTCTTACATTTAAAAACTTATACTCAAAATGCAAATGGTGAGAATTATGAAAAAAAATGGTATGACCAAACTAAAGAATTAGTTGGAGAATATATTGATCACCATCCAACCCCAACTTGTCTAAGGAATCATGCTTTTATTCAAGAAACTATGGCAGGCGGTGGACCAATTCAAATGGTTACAACAGAAGCTTTTCAAGATCCACATTTAGAAACTGTAGGCTGGGAAAATTTTTTAGGAATGACAGTTGGTCAAGCTGTAGTTTGGGCATCACAAAATATTGATCCTAAATATACAAATCCTGAGTTAACCACCTCAGAACCGTATGTGATGGGCTCTCATGCTACATGTTCTGGAGCTTGGGTTAGTGGGCCTGAAGATTTATCTCCTCCAGAATATTTCTGGGGTTATAACAGAATGCTTACAATTGATGGTCTATTTGGTGCCGGGGATACTGTAGGTGGGAGTGCACATAAATTTTCTTCTGGATCCTTTACAGAGGGTAGATTAGCTGCAAAAGCTGCTGTTAAATACATTGAGGATAAAAAATCTGAGGGAATAAAGGTATCAGATAAACAATGTGAAGATTTTAAAGCTGAGGTTTATAGACCACTTGAAACTTATAAAGTTGCTCAAAATGAAATAACTGGTGGAACAGTTTCACCAAGCTATATTTCTCCAATCCAAGGACTACAACGTCTACAAAGAATTATGGATGAATACGTTGGTGGTATAGCCACTAACTACATGACTAATGCCAATATGTTAAAAAGAGGCTTAGAGCTTCTGAAATGGTTAGAAGAGGACTTAGAAAATGTTGGAGCTGAAGATTATCATCAATTGATGAGAGCTTGGGAGCTCAAACACAGAGCTCTTACATCTCAGTGTGTAACAGAACATACAATGTTTAGAGAAGAAACTAGATGGCCTGGTTATTACTATAGAGGAGATCATATGAAACTTGATGATGAAAATTGGCATTGTCTAACAGTTTCTAGAAGAGATCCTAAAACTGGCAATTTTAGTCTAGAGAAGGTTCCAGTTTACCATATAGTGGATGAGAACGAGAAAAAAAAAGCTTCTTAAAAATTTAATTACAAAGATAAATGGACATTTTATCTAAATCTGATGATGAAATATACAAATTAGCCAAACCAATTTGGAATAATCTGGTAAAATCATCAAACCTCAAAGATTATGGTGGATTTACGAAAGATTTTTCTACTCAAATGCTTTTTGGAGCAAATGAAGTTGAATTAGGTAAACAATGGGCAAATAATAAATTAATTGTAAATTTAAAGGAAACTTTTGAACCTTTTGGATGTTTAAGAAGAGGGGATCACGTCACTGTTTTGATAAAACAAACGAACAAGGAACTCCCTGGAGAGTTTTTAGGTAGATTAGTTTTAGGCGTAGAAGACAATCTCATTAAAGTTTATGGTGCAACAATCTACTAAAAAAATTAGTTTAAATTAAATAATTATTTGACAAATTTTTCAGCGGGTGTAATGACGGGATAGATGTATCTTTCAGAAATAAAATTTTTTAATAAACTCCCCAAACTTAAAATATCATATATTAAAGCAGGCATTTTAGTAAGTTTAATAGTATACTGGGGTGTAATTTTAGTTGGAACTTTTGTTGCTTTTAACTAAGTTATTTTTTACACCATTTTAAGTTTATATGGATGTTTTTTTACCAATCGCACAAGTATTTGTTAATCCTATAGAAATACTTTTGTTGAGTGCAATTGTAGGAGTCCTTTCAGGATTATTTGGGGTTGGAGGTGGATTTTTGATGACACCTTTTTTAATTTTTTTGGGCATTCCGCCCACTTACGCAGTCGCGAACGAAGCAAATAATATTTTAGCTACGTCAGTTTCTGGATCTACCACTCATTACTTAAAAAATACACTGGATTACAAAATGGGATTTATGATTGTAATTGGTGGAGCTATTGGCACTTCCTTAGGAATTTATATATTTACCTATTTTAAAGGGATTGGAAAAATTGATACGGTCATATCTTTAGCCTATATGTATATCTTAGCAATAATTGGAACTCTAATGTTAGTTGAAAGTCTCAAAGAAATTGATCAAGTTAAAAGAAATGTTCTTGTAAAAAAAAAAGCTCATGTTCATTACTGGATACACGGTCTTCCATTAAGAATGAGATTTCCAAAATCAAAACTTTATGAAAGTATTTTTACACCGATAATTATTGGTTTAATTGTTGGTTTTATTGCTGCAATCATGGGAATTGGTGGAGCCTTTATATTGGTTCCTGCAATGATTTATATAATCAAAATGCCAACAAAATTAGTTCCTGGAACATCGTTGTTTGTGACAATTTTTGTAAGTGTAATTGTAACTTTCTTGCATTCATTTAATTATGGGTCAATAGACTTACTCTTAGTCCTTATGTTAGTCATTGGATCAATTATTGGAGTACAAGTTGGTCAAAAACTTGGAGAGAAAATTGATAGTTCTGGGTTACGTGCTTTATTAGCAATGTTATTATTAATTGTTGGAATAGTAATAGCATATGATACATTTTTTTCTGACCAAATCTTAAGTAGTGTTCAATTGACAATCAGCAAAGATCATAACTTTTTTTCAAAATTTATTGTTGATTTTTCTAATGAGATGCCGTTCTTTTATGGCTTATTTACAATTATGTTTGCTATCATTTTAGGAATTGCTGCTGCATTTATCAGAAAATTTGCTTCTAATTTAAAAATCAAAATGCAGGTTAAAGCTAAATAAAAAAATTAATTGATATTTCTATTGTAATAATTGAAATCAATCCAACAGTTGCCATAGCAACAAACCCAACAAGAAAAGGTTTGTATCCCATATTTTTAATATCTCTTAAATTTGTTGAAAGACCTATTGCAGCCATTGCCATTGTTAAAAATATTTTAGATAAAAATTTTATATTTTCCACTGTGTTTAACCAAATTTCGTTCTGGTTGATTAAAAACGCATAATCTCCTAAATTTCTAAAAATTACCATTGC
The DNA here is from genome assembly GCA_902537575.1 of uncultured Pelagibacteraceae bacterium. GTDB lineage: Bacteria > Pseudomonadota > Alphaproteobacteria > Pelagibacterales > Pelagibacteraceae > Pelagibacter. Next base: position 2,019 of record CACBBX010000026.1, on the reverse strand, counting down.
CACAAAACCCAAAACAAAGTAAGGAAAAATACTAATAATAGAGTAACTTCTTTTTTCAATTTGACCTCTAGAATATAAATAGGCAAATAAAGGTATCATAATTATCAAAAAGGTATTTCTTATCAATTTAGTTACTGTTGAAATATTCAAGGTTTCTGGACTACCAAATTGCTGGTCATAAATTAGACCGGCTGCTGCAACTTGAGCAGTTTCATGAATAGAAGTGCCTAAAAATAAACCAATTAATAATGAGTCGCCATTAAAATAATAATTTGCAAAATAAGGATAAATAAGCATTGAAAGAATTCCAAATAAAGTAATGTTAGCAATTGCATAGGACACCTCATTTTTTTTGGCCTTTATTACAGGTGCCATAGCCATAATTGCAGTAGTACCACAAACAGTACTGCCAACAGAAATCAGATAAGCCATCCGAGTTGGGATTTTTATTTTTTTTGTGACAATTTTTATAATCAATAACACACTAACTATACAAATTATTATTAATGGTATTGCTACTTTTCCAAATTCTAAAAACTCAAAAGGTTTAAGTTGGATTCCCAAACAAATAATACCAAGTTTTAAAATATTTGTTTGAGTAAAATCTAGCCCTTTTAAAAAAATTTCTCTAATTTGAAATATATTTCCAAACAGTATACCAAATAATATTGCTATCATTGCTGTAGATATTGGACTTTTGGAATACCCCATTAGCTCTATTCCAATAATGTTATTTATTCCTTGCGATAAAGTATAAAGAACGAATGCCAAAATTATACCAGGTATTAATACCAAGTATTTTTTGTAATTCATTTAAAAGATAAATTATTTAAGCACTTCTATAAAGTTTAGTCATAACAAACTCTTTATGACCTAAAGCTTCAGCACATGTTAATCGTCCGTTAGCAACTCTTAACGTTGTTTTTATTAATTCGTCACCACCTTCTGACAAGTTCATTTCTCTTGAAAGTATTTTTGAGACATCACAATCGATGTGTTCACCCATACTTTTGACTGTTAAAGGATTAGCTGTTAGTTTAATAACAGGTTCAATTGGATTTCCGACAATGTTCCCTTGGCCTGTAGGGAATAAATGAATATTAAAACCTGCTGCTGCTTGAAGTGTTACACATTCAGCTGCAGCTGAAGATGTATCCATGAAATACAAACCTTTTCCTTTAGTTGGTTCCTCTGCTGGTTCAAGAACATCAATAAATTTACAATTTCCAATTTTTTGAAAGTTACCAAACGCTTTTTCTTCGATCGTAGTAAGTCCCCCCGCAATATTTCCAGCGGTCGGCTGACTTTCAGATAGATCATTGGTAGCTTCCTTCAATATAAAATCATTATACGCATTCCAGGTTTTCATAAATTTATCCGAAGCTTCTTTTGTTGCTCCTCTTGTAGCACAAACTTTTTCAGCTCCAGTTAATTCTGAAGTTTCTCCAAAGCATAAGTGAACACCCAATGGTTCTAATTTATCCATTAAATTTCCAACTGTTGGATTTGATGCTAAACCCGATGTAGTATCAGACTCTCCACATTTAACTGATATCCATAAATCACTTAAAGGACATTCTTCTCTTTGTTTTTCAGATGCCCACATAACAAATTCTTGTGCTTTTTTTGAGGCTTTCATTGTAGTACCTATATCCCCTGTACGTTCAATATGAAAACCTTCAACTGGTTTTCCAGTTTTAGCAATTCCATCAACTATTTTTTTTGTCCATTTAGGTTCGATTCCTATGACAATCACTGCTGCAACGTTTGGGTTACAACCAGTTCCAATCATTGTTCTGAAATGAAGTTCTAAATCAGCACCAAACTGAAGTCTCCCATAAGAATGTGGAAGTGCAATTGTGCCTTTAATATTATTTGCTACAGCTTCAGCACATGCATTTGAAATATCATCAACAGGAAGAATAATTACATGATTTCTTGTACCTGCTCTCCCATTTTCTCTTTTATAACCTAAAAAACTTTTTGGAATTTCCATTATATTACCACTTTTTAGTTTTT
>CACBBX010000025.1 GCA_902537575.1 uncultured Pelagibacteraceae bacterium | reverse complement strand
AAGATTGCATGGAATTGATGCACCTGAATTCAAGCAAATGTGTAAAAAACCATATTTAACAATAAATTTTTTTACTTTTACTAAAGATTATCCATGTGGAAAAATTTCAACTCAAAAATTACAAAAAAAAATAAATAACAAAGTAATAACTTGTAAAATTTTGGATATTGACAGATATAAAAGATTAATTGGAGAGTGCTATAAAAGAAATTTAAATCTGAATTCTTGGCTAGTTTCAAATGGTTATGCAGTAGCTTATAGAAAATATTCAAAAAAATATATATCAAACGAAATTAATGCTAAAAATGAAAAAAAAGGTATTTGGCAAGGTAAATTTGAAATGCCATGGGAGTTTAGAAGAAAAAAATAAGTTTATAATCTTGAAGTACAGTCTTCAATCCAAGAACAAAGATGTTCAGCAAAAGATCTTCTAACAAACAGATTTAGAATATTTTTATCTTTATGGTGTAGAATTACATCTACATGATTTAAAACTGTTTGAGCTGTTGATCCTTTTTTTTCTTTAAATTTATTAAAATTAAAGGGAGATCCGGCTGAAAAGATTTCATAGATATTTTCCCCTTTAAGTTCTAATTGAACAAATTGATCTGTTACATCAATAACAGCACCTAAAGTAGTTTTTGAAATACTATTAAATAACATTTCTTTTAGTTCGTATTTGTTAGTTTCTTTGCTTACAAGCTCATTAGAAACTATCATCCATTCATCTGGGCTAAGCCATATTGCTGTTAATTTATCACTTGTTGTTGATGTGTTTGCTTCTGTAGGCAAGATCATATTAAGGTTTTTACCAACATTTGTTAAAAACTCTCTTTTTTTACCTCTTAAATTAATTTTCATTACTGGAGAGATTTCTTTTACAGAAACACTTTCTTGATTAATTTCATTTTTAATAACTGAATTATAATTAAGCATTTAACCTCTCATTTTTCTCATCGTAAAATACTGGATTTGCAACAGTGACATTAATATTTTTATTTTCCATCGGCACAGAAAGTTGTTTTCCCATCATGTCTTTTCCACCTTTAACTACTGCAAGTGCAATTGATTTGTTTAGGTTAGGACTGAAATAACTTGAAGTTACATGTCCAAGCATTTCTACTGGACTTTGATTTAACTCAGAAACGATTTGTGATCCTTCCTCTAACACTACATTTGGATCTTCTGTTAATAGACCCACTAACTGCTTTCTATCTTCTCTCATTGTATCAGACCTATAAAGAGATCTTTTGCCTATGAAATCGTATTTCTTCTTGCTTACTATCCAATCCATTTGAAGATCGATAGGTGTCATTGTTCCGTCAGTATCTTGACCAACAATAATAAAACCTTTTTCTGCTCGTAATAAGTGCATTGTTTCAGTTCCATAAGGAGTAATGTTAAACTCTTTGCCTGCCTCCATACACTTTTCCCATAAATCTTTTCCATAACTTGCTTGAACATTTATTTCGTAGCTGTGTTCACCAGTAAAACTAATTCTCATTATTCTGCATTTAATATTGCCAATTTTTGCTTCTTTAAATGACATGTGAGGAAAATTTTCATCTGATAAATCTAAATCAGGAATTATTTTTTTAAGAATTTTTTTACTATTAGGTCCGCATAAACTAGCTGTAGCATAATGATCTGTTACAGAGGTTAAGTAAACATCAAGCTCAGGCCATTCTGTTTGAAGATAGTCTTCAAGTTTACCTAAAACATTTGCTGCTCCACCAGTTGTTGTGGTCATGATGTAATGATTTTCACCTAATCTTGTTGTAACTCCATCATCATAAACCATACCATCCTCATTTAGCATTAGGCCATATCTACATTTTCCTATAGCTAATTTTGACCAAGCATTTGTATAAACTCTATTTAAGAATTCAGAAGCATCACTTCCTTGAATATCAATTTTACCAAGAGTAGAGGCATCCAGTATACCAACACTTTCTCTAGCAGCTTTACTTTCTCTTTGAACTGCTTGATGCATAGTTTCTCCGTTAATAGGGTAGTACCATGCTCTCTTCCATTGACCGACATTTTCAAATTCAGCTTTATTTTCAACATGCCAATCATTCATTGGTGTTCTTCTAAAAATATCAAAAAACTTTCCTACATTTCGACCTACAATAGTTCCAAATGTTAATGGCGTGTAAGGAGGTCTAAAAGTAGTGGTCCCTAATTCACCCATTTTAACGCCTGCTGTATCTGCAATTATGCCCAATGCATGCATATTTCCTAGTTTACCTTGATCAGTTCCCATACCCGTAGTCGTGTATCTTTTTACATGCTCAATAGACCTAAAACCTTCTCTTAATGCTAATTTGATATCTTTAGCGGTTGCATCATTTTGATAATCTACAAATGGTTTAGTTTTACCTAAAGGTTTATCAGAAGGAAGTAACCAAATATTTCTTTTTGAATTTTCTTGATCAATTTCAACTTTAATATTATCTAAATCCGTTTCTTTAATATTTAGAGTATCTTTAAGCTTTTGATTTAAATTCTTAATGATTTCATTAATTTTAAAATCTCCATCACAAGATCCTACACTTATTTGTTCGGATGTATTTTGATTTGGTAGGAAAATCTGCTTTTCCTCATCAAACTTAAGTTTACTACCTGATTGTGTGTATAAATGCACTGCAGGCGTCCAACCACCAGCAACTCCTAAGCAATCACATGAAATAGAAATTTTACTTCCAGTAACTGAAGTACCATCATTAGATAGTTTCATTATTGAAACACTGTTTAATCTTTTGTATCCAGCTGTATCAACAATTGTATGTGACCAGTAAATTTTAATACCTGCATCTTTTATTTTTTTTACAATTTTACTTTCAGATTGGTCTCTAATATCAACGATTGATTCAACATTGATACCCTTGTTGTATAGTGACAGAGCACTCTCATAAGCACTATCATTATTAGTAAAAAATACAATTTTACTACCACATGCAACACCATAAAATTCGCTGTATTTTTTAATAGCAGATGAAAGCATTATTCCTGGTCTATCATTATTATTAAATATCAATGGTCTTTCTAATGCACCTGTAGCTAAAATAACTTTCTTAGCTCTAATTTTAAGAAGTCTTTGTCTAATTTTATTTGTTTTATCTTTTGCCTCTAAATGATCAGTTAGATTTTCTCTAGCCAAAAGATAATTATATTGATGATAAGCAGCTACACTTGTTCTAGTTTTTATTTCAAGATTTTTAATATTTTTAAGCTCCTCTATTTCTTTTTTTAACCATTCAGAAGGTGTTTTATTATTAATTTTGTTAAATTCATTGTTTTCATAAACAGTTGAGCCACCAAGTTCATTTTTTTCATCAACTAACAACGTTTTAAAATTATTTTTAGCTGCATTTTTTGCTGCTAATATTCCTGATATACCTGCGCCTACAACCAATACATCATAGTGAATATTTCGGTGATCATAAATGTCAGGATCACTTGATGTTGGTGATTTACCCAAACCAGCTGAGTGTCGTATGAAAAATTCATATTTCTTCCAAAAACTAGCAGGCCACATAAATGTTTTGTAATAAAAACCTGCTGGAAAAAAAGGGGAGAGAAAATTGTTTATTCCACCAATATCAAATTCTACACTTGGCCAACAATTTTGACTGGATGCCTCTAAGCCTTCGTAAATCTCAACTTCTGTTGCTCTAACATTAGGTTCTGTTCTGTTTGTACCAGGGTTTATTTGAACTATAGCATTTGGTTCTTCAGAACCAGAGGTCATAATTCCTCTTGGTCTATGATATTTAAAACTTCTTCCTACTAAATGAACATTATTTGCAAGCAATGCTGAGGCTAAAGTATCACCTTTGAAACCATGGTAAGTTTTGCCATTAAATTTAAAGGAAATTCTATTAGTCTCATCAATATACTCGCTAGATTTTACCCTTAAGTTTTTAGTCATTTTATTGAGCAGGTGGTTTTTCACCCATTTTGTAAATTGCTTTTATTTCATCATTAGATGTATCTCTAATCATATTAAACCATTTACGACAACCATGAGCATGATTCCATCTTTCAAATTGCACACCTTTAATATTTTTTCTCATAAATAAATATTCTGCCCACTCATCATCACTTAATTCTGTTGGTTGCCTAGGTCTTTGGATATGAGCTTCACCACCAGCCTTAAATTCTTGCTGATCTCTTTCTCCACAGTATGGACAGTTTATTAAAAACATTAATGAGCAACAGCTGCAGCACCATGTTCATCAACAAGGTCCCCGCTTACAAATCTATTTAAATTAAATGCAGCATTAAGTTTGTGTGGTTCATCATTGGCAATAGTATGTGCAAACAAATCTCCAGATCCAGGTGTTGCTTTAAATCCACCTGTACCCCAACCACAATTAAAGTATAAACCTTTTATTGAAGTTTTGCTTAAAATTGGACTAGCATCTGGACAAATATCTACTATTCCTCCCCATTGTCTTAACATTCTCATTCTACTAAAAATTGGATATAACTCTAAAATAGCATTTAATGTTCCCTCAACTATTTGATGACTTCCTTTTTGAGTATAAGAAACATAATCATCTGTTCCAGCACCAATCACCAGTTCTCCTTTGTCAGATTGACTAACATAAGCATGTACTGCATTAGACATTACAACAGTATCAATAATTGGTTTTACAGGCTCAGAAACTAAAGCTTGTAAAGGTTTACTTTCAAGTGGAAGTCTTAGACCAGCCATATTGGCTACAACACTTGAATGTCCTGCTGCTACTACACCAATTTTTTTAGTTTTAATAAATCCTTTTGTTGTTTCTATACCCTCAACTGTATCACCATTTCTTTTAATAGCTTTAACCTCACAATTTTGAATAATATCAACACCCATTTCATCTGCGCCTCTTGCATATCCCCATGCAACTGCATCATGTCTTGCTGTGCCGGCTCTTCTTTGTAAAGTACCACCTAAAACAGGATATCTTATATCTTGTGATGTATTTATAATTGGACAAAATTTTTTTACTTCTTCAGTATTTAAATAAACTGCATCAATTCCATTCAGTCTATTAGCATGAGTTCTTCTTTTTAAATCTCTTACGTCTTGCAAATTGTGCGCAAGATTCATTACTCCTCTTTGACTAAACATAACATTGTAATTTAGTTCTTGAGACAAACCTTCCCAGATTTTTAAGGCATGATCATACAGACCAGCACTAGCATCCCATAAATAATTTGATCTAATAATTGTTGTATTACGGCCAGTGTTTCCACCACCAATCCAACCTTTTTCTAGAACAGCAATGTTTTGCATATTATGTTTTTTTGCTAAATAGTATGCCGTTGCCAATCCGTGACCACCGCCACCAACAATTACTGCATCATATTCTTTTTTAGGCGCTGGATCTTTCCAAGCTCTTTGCCAGTTTTCATGATATGACAAAGCATTTTTAAACAAAGAAAATATAGAATACTTATTTTTCATAATAATTGAATAATTACTTTATAAACATTGAATTTTCAATACAATCACTTATTACACAATGTCATATGGAAGAGTGGGTGAGAGGCTGAAACCAGTCGTTTGCTAAATGACCGTGCGAGGAAACTTGTACCGAGGGTTCGAATCCCTCCTCTTCCGCCATTAAAATAGAGGACGATCTTTAAAGAAATTTCTCATTAGAATAGGTCTTTGTTCTAATATGTACCTGTATACATTATAATTCTCCATAACACGCTGAACATAGTTACGTGTTTCCCTAAATTTTATTAACTCAACCCAATCAACATAATCAATTTGTTTTTTTTGTGGATTTTTATTAATTTTTTTCCAATATTTTACTCTGTTTGGTCCTGCATTATATGCTGCAACAGCAAAAGGGTATGCTCCATCATACTGCAATATAAGCCCTGCAATATAATGTGAACCTAGATTAATATTATATTCAGGATCAGTAGTTAATCTTGATTTCGAATAAGGAAGTTTTGCTTGTTTAGAAACTAATTTAGCAGTGTAGGGCATCAGTTGCATTAAACCTTTAGCTCCTGCATGACTATTGGCCTCTAAATCAAATTCACTTTCTTGTCTTATAATAGATAAAATCAAAGCACTATCAGGGATTTTTCTACCATTAATACTTTTAGGTGTACTTATAATTGGGTAATTAAATTTATTATGAAATCTTTTTTGATAAGAAGCAATTTTAGAAACTTGTATAGCAAAGTCGTATCTATTTATACTTGTTGCAAGTTCAGCAGCAAGTATTTCGCTCCCTTTAGAGATATTATCATTTGCTAGGTGTCTTAAAATAAATTTAGTATATTTATCCTTTTTAAGTTCATCTAAAAGATAAGTAATTTTAACTAGTTCTTTATTAAAAAAAATAAGTCGATATTTTTTATCAACTTCCATGTCTTTAGTAAGTTCAAACTTTCCATTTGGATTGATTTTTAAAAATGCTAATTGACCATAATAAGTAGTTAAATATTTTGATGCTTCTAAATACCATTTATTTGATTGCTCTTTATCTCCAAGTTTCTCATAAGCACTTGCAAGCCAATAAGCTCCTCTAGAAGTACTAATTGGATAGTTAACGTTGTCATAAAAATTTTTAAAATGATTTTTGGCAGTTAAAGGATCATTTAAAAAACTCAAAGCTATCCACCCACTCATCCATTCTGCTGCTGCAAAGTCAGATCCTTCAGTCATACCATGATTACTTGAAATTTTATAAGCAATTTCGTATTTTTTTTTATAAATTAGAGCCCGTGAAATTATTTCTCTTTCTTTCCACCATTTTTCGGGCATCACTAAATAATCTTTATCATTCTTAATCTTTAGTAGAATCTCTGTCGAAGAGTCAACCCGACCTCTTTTTCTTCTCCATTTTAAACGATCGTAATTAAGTCCTGCATCATTCTTTAATTTTTGTGGCACATTTTTAATTGCTTGGTCAACTCCATATCCCTTACTTATAAGTATTTGTCTGGCTGTATATAAAAGCTCATAATCTTTTGGCAAATATCTTGTTAGTCTTTTAAGATCCCAATGCTTTCCATTCCATGCAAGATAATCGGCTCTTTTAATATAATCATCTGCATTTAGACTTCTTTTAAATTTCTTTCTAAAAAACTTTAAATCATTTTTGGATAATTTTGCTGTAATCCAGCCTTCTTTAATTAAATTTGTACCCCTAGATTTGTCACCTATTAATAAGTGACTTTCTCCTAATATCATTTTACCATATCCGCTGAGCGGTTCTTTGGATCCAAACCAATTAATAATCTTCTTAGGCGAAACATTACTTGTAGATAATTTATGTTCGGCCAAATATCTTAATCTATCAATTCTTGGATATTTAGGATTACTGTCTATAAAAACTTTATAATCATAAAAAGAAGCTTGATTTCCATTTGTTAGCAAATGTCTCCATTGAATAAAATTATAAATAGATTTATCTTTAGCTCTTTTGGATATACTTAAAGCCGAGGTCCATTTACCTTTTTGCATTTCAGAAATTGCTTTTTTTGCTAAACTAAAATCTTTTTTACTGTAAAATTTTGATATTTTGATGTTTTTATTAGTAGATACACCCGCCACAGTTGGTTTTTTTTTAGGGATTTTGAAACTAAACTTTTTTTCCTTTGTTTCATTAACAATAATTTTTTTCTCAGCTTTTTTTAATTTCGAAGGTTTTTTAAGAGGTATAATAATATTTTTTGATATTTTTTTTATTATCTCTTCTGATGATAAAGAAGGTTTTTGAGGCGGAATAATTTGTATGACCTCTGCATAAATTTTAGTTATTTTAAGTGAAACAAATAAGACCATTCCAAGAATAACTAATATTTTTTTGTACATAATCTTTTAGTATATGAATCTGTAAACTATGTTATAAGTATTTATGTTTAAAGGATCAAATGTTGCCTTAATCACTCCATTTAAAAATAATGGTCTTGATGAAGAAGCATATATCAAGTTAATTCATTTTCATATTGATAATGGTACATCTGGACTGGTCCCAGCAGGTACTACTGGAGAATCTCCAACCCTTAGTCATACTGAACATGAGCGTGTAATTGATTTATGTATTAAAGAGAGCAATGGAAAAATACCAGTTATTGCTGGTACTGGATCTAACTCTACCGAGGAGGCCATTTCTTTAACTTCTCATGCTGAAAAGGCAGGAGCAAATGGTGCATTAATTGTAACACCTTATTACAATAAGCCTACTCAAGAGGGGCTATATCAACATTATAAAGCTATTAATGACAAATGTGGAATTCCAATTGTAATTTACAATATACCAGGAAGGTCAGTAATTGATATGTCAGTTGATACAATGGCAAGATTATATGAATTACAGAATATTGTTGGTGTAAAAGATGCTACCGGCGATTTAGACAGAGTTGATCAACAGTTAAAGAAAATGGGTAAAGAATTTATTCAATTAACAGGGAACGATGATAACGCATTTGAATTTAATAAAAGAGGTGGTGTGGGCACTATTAGTGTAACTGCAAATATAGCACCAAAACTTTGTTCAGAATTTCAAAAAAAATCAATGTCTAAAAATAACGAAGATCTTTCAAAAGCAAAAGAATTAGATGATATTTTACAACCAGTGCACAATGCAATGTTTGTAGAAAGTAATCCCAGCCCTGTAAAATATGCTGCTAAACTAATGAATTTGTGTGATGATGAAGTTAGACTGCCTCTAGTTAAAGTTACAGAAGAGACTAAAATAATTGTAAAAAAAGCTTTACAGTCTGCAAAACTTATTTAATGAGCAAAAAAACCAATTCTGGTTTAAAAATTATTTGTTTAAATAGAAAGGCAAGTTTTAATTATTTTTTTGAAGATCTTTTAGAAGCTGGAATTGTTTTAAAGGGATCTGAAATAAAATCTATAAGAGATGGTAAAGCGAATATAGCAGATGCATACGCAATTGAAAAAAAAGGTGAAATAGTTCTTATTAATTCGCATATTTCTTTATATAAGCAAGCAAGTTATTCAAATCACAATCCAACAGATGAAAGAAAACTATTATTAAACAAAAGAGAGATAAACAAACTTATTGGAAAAATGCAAAGAGATGGTTTTACTATTGTTCCAACAAAAATGTATTTTAAAAAAGGTAAAGCTAAAATTGAACTAGCAATTGCTAAAGGGAAAAAAAAATACGATAAAAGAGCGACCAAAAAAAACAGAGATTGGAACCGTGAAAAATCAAGATACATCAGAAAATCAAGCTAAAATTGTATATTTAGGTATTGGATCAAATATAGGTGTTAGAAGGGAGAATATTGAAAAAGCTAAATTTCAATTAAAAGAAAATAAAATAAAATTTATTGCAGTGTCTAAATTCTACGAAACTTCATCCTGGCCAAACCCTAATTATCCCAAATATTTAAATATAATATTAAAGATCACATGTCACCATGATCCCATAAGTTTACTTGATATTTGTAAAAAAATTGAGATTAATTTAGGTAGAAAAACATCCAAAAAAAACTCACCCCGTACATGTGATATTGATATTATTGACTTCCATGGAATTAAATTAAATATCGAAAATAAGCTTAATTTACCTCACAAAAGAATGCATAAAAGAAATTTTGTTTTAATACCCCTTTTTGAAATCGAAAAAAATTGGAAACACCCATCCAGAAAATTAGATATTAAAACCTTAATTTCATTACTTTCTGTGGACGATATTACATCTATTAAACAAATTTAATTTAATGATATAGTCAAGAATGTTGAATTCTAATGAACTTATAAATAAAGTTAAAGTATACAATAAATTTCTTAATCATGAGAGATTAGATAAAGCGTACAACTTTGCTGTCAAAGCACATCAAAATCAAAAAAGGGCATCTGGTGATCCTTACTCTGTTCATCCAATTGAAGTTGCCAATATTCTTACTGAATTAAAATTAGATAGTGCAACTATTACTACTGGATTATTACATGACACAATTGAAGATACTTTTGCTACATATGAAACAATTAAAAATGAATTCGGACCTGAAGTAGCTGATTTGGTAGACGGGGTTACTAAAATTTCTGTTTTTGAAAATACCGCAAGCTTTAATTCAAAAGCAGAAAACTTCAGAAAATTAATTTTAGCCACTTCTAAAGATATTAGAGTTTTATTGGTTAAAATCGCTGATCGACTTCATAATATGAGAACGATCAAAGCAATAACAAAAGAAGATAAAAGAAAAAGAATTGCACAGGAAACAATGGAAATATATGCGCCACTTGCAGACAGAATGGGAATGCATAGAATTCGTGATGAGCTTGAAGATTTATCTTTTGAAATTTTAAACAATGATGCGCGAAAATTAATTAAAAAAAGATTGGATGAGATCAAACTTGATAAGAAAAATTTATTTGAGGAACTTTCTTTCGAATTAAGTTCTATTTTGAATGAAAATCATATTAATGCAGATATTTATGGAAGAGAAAAAACTCCATTTTCAATCTGGAGAAAAGTTCAAAAAAAAAGAGTTTCATTAGAACAAGTAACTGACATTATTGGATTTAGAGTAATTTTAAAAAATATTGATGACTGTTATAAAACGTTAGGAATATTTCATAAGAGGTGGAATTGTATACCTGGAAAGTTTAAAGATTACATATCATCTCCAAAAATTAATGGTTATGAGTCTATTCATACTTCTGTAATTGGTTCAAACAAGAAACCAATTGAAATACAAATAAGAACAAGTGAAATGCATGAATTTGCTGAAAGAGGTATAGCATCACATTGGAAATACAAATCTTCAGAAAAATTTAATTCATTAAGTTGGAAAGAATATGATTGGTTAAAAGACCTAGTTGAAATTATAGAAAAAAATGAAAATCCTGAGCATTCTTACGAATATACTAAGCTTCAGATGTTTCAGGAAAACGTTTTTTGTTTCACACCCAAGGGTTCAGTGATTAAATTACCAAAAGAAGCTACTGCTATTGATTTCGCTTACGCTGTACATACAAAAATTGGTAATTCTGCAACAGGATGTGAAATAAACGGAAACAAAAGTGACTTACAAACAATTCTACATAATGGTGACCGTATAAATATTATCACCTCAAAAAATAATT
>CACBBX010000024.1 GCA_902537575.1 uncultured Pelagibacteraceae bacterium | reverse complement strand
AGAAAAGAAATATTCATCAAAATTGTTTTACCTTTAATTGTTAAAGAAAATAATAAAATTAGAGTAGATAGAAAAAGACTTTTTACGATTCTAAGCAAAAATAGTAATACAGATATTGAAAAGAAGTGGTTAGAAAAAAAATATAAACAATATGGGACAAGACAAAACGATCTTTTAACTTTAAAAATTAGAATGGACGAGATACCAGTTTCATTAGCTATAGCCCAGGCAGCTAAAGAAACAGGATGGGGGACATCAAGATTTGCATTAAAAGGTAATGCTTTATTTGGACAATGGACATGGTCTGGTGAAGGATTAAAACCTAAAAATGCTGAAGAAGGTGAGGATCACAAAGTTATGAGATTTAATAGCTTGCAGCTTTCGGTAAGGGCATATTTAAGAAATCTTAATACTCATTCTTCTTATAAGGATTTAAGAAAAGCAAGAACAAAGCTCCGAAATACAAATAAAACATTGGATAGTATAGTTTTATCAAATCATCTTGATAAGTATGCGGAAACTGGAAATGAATATGTAGAAGTTCTTCAGCAAATAATAACACAGAATAATTTAAAAGATTTTGATGAAGCTAGATTGCTTCCTTCTAGTAAAGATTTAGAAAGTTTAATTTAATTAGTTTTAATTGGGAATTGCACCCCAAACCATCTCCATTTACCTCCATCATTCAAAGAACAATTTACTCGTCCTCTTCTTGGTTTAAAGGGTGCTCTAAATTCAATAGACAGTGTAGTACCTGTAATATTGGTTTTTGATTTTTCCCATTTGTCGTCCTCATTTGAATAACAATTAATATTCTTCAAATTTTTTTGATCTTTAAAAAATTCAACGATGAATTCAGGAGGATTTGTAGATTTTATTAATTGTTTTTCTACAGGTAATAATTTTTTATACTCCAATGGAAAATAATTTATAATTGAACTAAATCTTTTTAATTCACCATATTTTTCATTAATTGGAAATCTTGGTAATTCAAACCTATTCTTGTTCACATCAATGACCCCTGAGTGTTGACCAAAAGCAAATTCAAAATTTTTAGAAATATAATCTCTCATAAATTCGGAATATTCTCCAAATGGGTAAGAAAATAAATTTGGAACATAGCCCAATTCATTAAAAAAAATTTTATTCGCTTTTTGAGTATCTAATATGAATTCATCAGAGTTTTCATCAATTAGGTAATCATGACTATGTGAGTGGTGTCCAATTAAAGCAAAAGTCTCTTTATCAATTTCTCTAATTTGATCCCAGGTCATATATCCATTTTTACCCACTGGTTCAGTTGAAACAAATAAGATAAAAGGAATTTTATTTTTTTTAAGGTATGGCCATGCTTCAAAATAAAATGACTCAAATGCATCATCAATAGTAATGAGAATCTCTTTTTTCAGTTTTATATTGCTAAATTGTTCTTTAAACCTATTAGGATTATGAAAGTTATAACCTGAGCTTTTAATTATCTGAATATGTTCTTTAAAAACATCCATTTGAATATTTGTAGATGGATATTTAGATTCATTAAAACGATGATACATAATTGACAGAATTCCTTCATCTTTAGAATAGTATTTGATATTATTTTCATCTGCTTTAGAACCGATATTAGAAAAAAGAAAAATTATGAATAAACTGATAATGAATATCGCAAATGAAAAAATATTTTTAATGATCATCACTAAAGATGATATTTATAATATTACAAAAGAGAATACTAAAATTAATTACGAGAAATTAACTTTAATTCTTATAGATTTTTTAAATTCTAATAATTTGAGATTAGAAGATATACAAAAAATATATGTAAACAGAGGCCCAGGGAGTTTTGCGGCCATAAGAAACACTTTATCAATAGTAAAAGCAATCAATGTTGCAAGAAAAATTGATTATTATTGCTATAGTCTTGAGGATTTCAAAGACCAAAAAGACATAAAATATGAAGATATACCTGATTTGTGTGACAAATTTAAAATTAAAAAAAATTTGATTAAACCTATTTATTTAAGTTAGAATTGAATTATGTCAGAAACAATCGAGCAAAAATGTTTGTCTAAAGGGGTTAAATTAACTGATCAAAGAAAAATAATTGCCCAAGTTATGTCTGAGTCTTCGGATCACCCAGATGTTGATGAATTATATAACCGAGTTTCTAAAATAGATCCAAAAATTAGCATCGCCACTGTTTATAGAACAGTAAAATTATTTGAGGAAACTGGAATTTTAACAAAGCACGAGTTTAAAGGTGGGAAAGCTAGATACGAAGAGTTAAATGAAGGACATCACGATCATTTAATTGACGTAAAGTCTGGAGAGATTATAGAGTTTGTGGATGAGGAAATTGAGAATCTCCAAAAAAAAGTTGCAGAAAAATATGGATATACTTTGGTAGACCATAAACTAGAACTTTATGGGATAAAGAAGAAATCCTAATAAAATGACACAAAAAATATTTATTAAAACATTTGGGTGTCAAATGAATGAGTATGATTCTAATAGAATTTTTGACTCAGTTAAAAAAATAGGTTTCGAAAAAACAGATAATTATGAGGATGCAAACTGTTATCTTCTTAACACTTGTCATATAAGAGATAAAGCAAAAGAAAAAGTTTATCATGAAATAGGCAGGGTTAAAAAAATTTTTCGATTAAAACAAAAACCATTAGTAATTGTAGCAGGATGTGTTGCACAAGCTGAAAATCAAGAAATGTTGAAACGTGAGCCCTATATTGATTTAGTTATTGGCCCACAATCTTATCACAAAATTAATGATACCATATTAAGTCTCATTCAAAAAAAGAAAAAAATAGAAGAAACAGAATTCGATGCTATTTCTAAATTTAAATATTTTAGTAAAATAACAAATGAGGCTGGGAAAGTATCTTCATTCTTAACTATTCAAGAGGGCTGTGATAAATTTTGTCATTTCTGTGTAGTGCCTTTCACAAGAGGACCTGAGTACTCAAGACCCTTTCAACAAATTATAGATGAGGCCAAATACTTATCTGAGAAAGGAACAAAAGAGATAGTACTACTTGGCCAAAATGTTAATGCATACAATGACGGTAAAAATAGATTGTCTAACTTAATTATGGAAATAGAAAAAATACAAGATATTAGAAGAATTAGATATACCACCTCTCATCCAAAAGATATGACTGAGGATTTAATAGATCTTTATAAAAATTCTCAAAAATTAATGCCACTTGTTCATCTTCCGGTGCAAAGTGGATCTGATAAAATTTTAGAATTAATGAATAGAAAACACACTATTAAAGACTATTTGCACATTTTTGAAAAATTAAAAAACATTAATAGTAAAATAGAATTTTCAAGTGATTTCATCATTGGTTATCCAGGAGAAAAAGAAGAAGATTTTGAAAACACTTTAAGTTTAATTGAAAAAGTTAATTTTATTAATTCATATTCTTTTATTTTTAGCGCTAGACCAGGAACAGTTGCTTTTGATTTAGAACTTATTGACAAAAAAACTTCAACACGAAGATTAGAAACGATCCAGAATAAATTGTATGAAAATCAAATTAATAGAAATAAACTATTTAAAAACCAAGCAATCAACGTTTTGGTTGAAAATTTAACTGATGACAAAACCCAAACTTTTGGTAGATCTGAGTATATGACTTCAGTAGTATTCAACGGTAATAAAGAACATATTGGAAAAATTGTTCCAGTAAAAATTAATAAATTTAATAGAACCACCCTATTTGGTGAAATTGTTGAGGATTTGGATAAAAAGGTAGCATAATAATTGACCATAATAACAAATAAAAATATCGATCCAACTTTGAAGTTTGTTTATTCAGACAACAACTCTTTAAGTGTCATATTTCATGATAATGATTTGTTGATGGGTGTTGTGGGTGAATTTAATAAAAATTTACAAGAGTTAGAGAAAGTAACAAACTGTAGTTTGTACTCCAGAGGAAATTCTATACTAATTAAATCAAATCCAGAAAAGAATGAATTATTAAAAAATGCCATTCAGTTTTTAGCTAATCAGTTCACTAATAACGGAAGCATCGAGAGCAAAGATATAGTTTCTTCAGTGGATAAATTTATGATTAATGAAAAAGTTAAAAATAACAATGTTACAGATATAATTAAAACTCCAAAAAAATCTATAATCCCAAGATCTGAAAAACAAAAGGATTATGTGAGAGCACTAAGACAAAGCGATATTGTAATTTCAGCTGGTCCTGCAGGAACAGGAAAAACTTTTTTAGCAGTTGCTGTAGGATTGACAATGTTGTTAGAAAAAAAAATTGAGAGAATTATTTTATCAAGACCAGCAGTTGAGGCAGGTGAGCGTTTAGGATTTTTACCTGGAGATATGAAAGAAAAAGTTGACCCATACCTAAGACCCTTATACGATTCTCTTTATGATCTTTTTGATTTTGAAAAAATTCAAAGGATGATTGAAATAGGTGATATAGAAATTGCTCCATTGGCTTTTATGAGAGGACGAACACTTAAAAATTCTTTTGCGATATTAGATGAAGCCCAGAATGCTACCGATACTCAAATCAAAATGTTTTTAACACGTATCGGAGAAAATTCTAAAATTGTAGTTAATGGCGATCCTACTCAAATAGATTTGCCAAACAAAGGTATGTCAGGATTAGTGCGTTCAAAACAATTATTAAGACACTTGAATGAGATATCGGTTGTTGATTTTGATCATTCTGATGTTGTAAGGCATCCACTGGTTTCTAAAATTGTAAAAGCTTACTCAAAGAATGATTAATATAAATGTCTTCTCAGAGGAGAAGGCTTGGTCAAAAAGGCTTAGAAATAAAGATCTTTTCTTTCAAAAAATCTGTAATGCTTTCCCAAAAAAATATAAGTTTTTACATAAAAAAGTAAGTTTTACTTTGTTGTTATCCAACAATAAGAATATTCAAAAATTAAATAAATTTTTTAGAAAAAAAAATAAGCCCACAGATATATTATCATTCCCGTTCACTAAAAAAGTTAGAATTTCTAAACAAACTTATTTAGGAGATATAATAATTAGTTATAATTTTATAAACAAACCTAAATCGTTAAATACGAAACTTTTTAAGAGGAAAGTGATTAAAATATTTATTCATGGCTTTCTTCATTTACTAGGTTTTGATCATAAAAAAAATAAAGATTATATAAAAATGTTAAAAGAAGAGGGGCATATATATAAGTCTGTAATTTCTAAAACAAAATAAATTGACTAAAAAATTATATATTGAATTCATATTTTTAATATTTTTAGGGGCTGCAACATCCCTAGGTCTTCCACCTCTTAACTATATAATTATTAACTTTATTACCCTAAGTTTATTTTTTGTTTTTTTAATTAAGAGGTCAGAAGAAACCAAAAACAAAAAAATATTTTTTTTTTATGGATGGCTTTTTGGTTTTGGTTATTTCATTACAAATCTTTATTGGATACCAATTTCATTAACTTTTGATGAAAGTTTTAAGTTTTTGATACCAGTAACATTAATTCTTATTCCAGCTTTTTTAGCCTTATTTTATGGACTTATTTCTTTTTTATTTTTTATTTTTAAAGCTAAAAAAGTAATTTCATCTTTCTTTCTGTTTTCTCTTATTTTTGGTTTAATAGAATATATTAGAGGTTCTATCTTAACAGGATTTCCATGGAATTTAATTGCCTACAGTTTTTCAAATCATTTAGAAATTTTAAATATTACTTCTATTATTGGAACCTATGGATTTAATTTATTCTGCATTTCTCTATTTATAAGCCCAGCAGTGTTCATTTTAAGAGATACAAGGGCCGATATATTGGTATGTGTATTTTTTCTTTTACTTACAATTACTTTTTATTTTTATGGATCTCAGTATAAAAAAGGTTTTATTGAAGCTAAAAGAAATTCTATTGATCATAAAGTTAGAGTTATTGGTTCCAACATTAAATTAGATAGATTTTATTCCAATATTAATCCAATAACAGTTATTAAAGATTTAATTGAACTCAGTGAGCCTGACAAAAATGAAAAAATTATCTTTGTATGGCCAGAGGGAATACTGCCGGGTATATCACAAGAGGAAATAATTAATTACAAAAGGTTATTTGAAAATAATTTTAATGAAAACCATTTGCTAGTCCTTGGTATAAACAGAAAATCTGTTGATAAAGGTGTTGATAAATATTTCAATACTTTATCAGTATATGATCATAGTTTAAACTTATTAAATTCATACGATAAAATTAAACTTGTGCCATTTGGAGAGTTTTTACCACTAGAAAATATACTTAAAAATATTGGTTTAAAAACTTTAGTTAATAATTATCAATCTTATTCTAAGGGTAATGAAAGAAACATTATAAAAATAAGAAGCAGCAATTCTTCATTAAATTTTTTACCTGTTATCTGCTACGAAATAATTTATTCTGGAAATATTTTTAAAAATTCGGATTTTGATTTTATAATAAATATTTCAGAGGACGGATGGTTTGGTCAATCTATTGGACCCAAACAACATTTCATCCACAGTATATATAGAGCTGTTGAAAGCGGTAAATATGTACTACGTTCCGCAAATAATGGAATATCAGCAATAATAAACCCATTAGGTGATATTGAGCAAGAAGTAAGCTTTAATAAAACAGGTTATATCGATTTAAGCCAATTTAAAAAAACTCAACCAACAGTATTTTCTAAATATGGAAATAAAGTTTTTGGATTAATAATTTTATTGTATATTTTTTTATTTTTTTCATTTAATAGAACTAACAATGAGTAACCTAAAAAATTTTCTTTTTACCAGTGAGTCTGTATCAGAAGGACATCCAGATAAAGTTTCAGATAGAATTTCAGATATGGTGGTTGATAGTTATCTTTCTGGAGATCCCTTTTCAAGGGTTGCATGTGAAACATTAACAACAACTAATAAAGTTGTCTTAGCAGGTGAAGTAAGAGGTCCTGAAATTAAAAAAGATGAATTAATTGAAAAAGTAAGAGGTTGTATTAAAGATATTGGTTATGATCAAGATGGCTTTACTTGGAAAGAAGCTACTAAAATAGAAAGTCATCTTCATTCCCAATCAGCTGATATAGCTATGGGTGTAGACTCATCAGGCAATAAGGATGAGGGAGCAGGTGATCAAGGTCTAATGTTTGGTTATGCTTGCAATGAAACAGAAGAACTTATGCCAGCACCCATACACTACTCGCATAAAATTTTAAGACTTATGGCAGAAGATAGAAAATCTGGAGTATTAAAAAATATAGAACCTGATAATAAAAGCCAAATTACTTTTGAATATATAAATGGAAAACCTACCAAAGTTAAGTCTGTTGTAATTTCTTCACAACATTCACCTGATATTAGTCAATCTCAAGTAAGAGATCTTTTAAGACCATATATGAGTAAATCTATTCCAAAAAAATTCCTTGAAAATTTTGATGATAGTGAGCTTTATGTTAACCCTACTGGTAACTTTGTCATTGGTGGTCCTGATGGTGATACCGGATTAACTGGAAGAAAAATTATAGTAGATACTTATGGTGGAGCAGCGCCACATGGAGGTGGAGCTTTCTCAGGAAAAGATCCTACAAAAGTAGATAGATCGGCAGCTTATGCCGCAAGATATATTGCAAAAAATGTAGTCGCCTCTAAAATTTCTGAAAAATGTTTAATTCAGTTAGCTTATGCAATTGGCGTATCAAAACCTCTTTCAATCTATGTTGATTTATTTGATGATGATACTGAAAAAAATAAATTTGTTGTAGAAAAAATAAATGATAATTTTGATTTAAGTCCAAGAGGAATTAGAGAAATGTTAAACTTAAATAAACCAATATATGAAAAAACATCAGCTTATGGGCATTTTGGAAGAAACCCAGAAGAAAACGGCTCTTTTTCCTGGGAAAAAATAGACAAAATTAAAGCATTTTTGAAATAGTTTCTGTTGAATTAAAAGAAAACTTTACTATATTGCATTTACATTGTTGAGAATACAAAATGGGCTTTAGCCCATTTTTTTTTGGAGTAATTAAAAAAATGTTAAATAAAAGAGCAGATAAATTAGAATTGTTAAGAATTGCAGAAGCAGTAGCTTTAGAGAAATCAATTGATAAAGAGTTAATAATTAGCTCAATGGAAACTGGGATTGCTAAAGCAGCTAAATCAAAATTTGGTCAAGAGAATGAGATTAAAGTTTTAATCAACAGAGATAATGGCGATATAGAGCTTTTTAGAAAATTAATTATCACTGAAAATCCAGAAAATACAAATACAGAAATTAAATTGGAGGATGCAATTAACTTAAACGATATTAATAAGGATAAGTCTATAGGTGATGAAATACTTCAACCTTTGCCATCTTTTGACTTTGGAAGAATAGCTGCCCAGACTGCAAAACAAGTTATTAGTTTTAATGTAAGAGAGGCTGAAAGAGAAAGACAATTTAATGATTTTATAGACAAGAAAGACACAATTTTGAGTGGTATTGTTAAAAGATTAGAATTTGGAAATGTAATTGCTGATCTTGGGAGAACTGAAGCAATTATTCAAAAAAATGAATTAATACCAAGGGAAAATATTAAGGCTGGAGATCGAATTAAGGCTTATTGTTACGACGTAAGAAGAGAGGCAAGAGGTCAACAAATCTTTTTATCAAGAGCTCATCCAAAATTTATGGAAAAGCTTTTCGTTCAGGAAGTGCCCGAAATCTACGATGGATTAATTGAAATCAAATCATCTTCTAGAGATCCAGGAAGTAGAGCAAAAATTTGCGTTAAAGCTGTTGATACCTCATTAGATCCAGTTGGAGCATGCGTAGGTATGAGAGGCTCAAGAGTTCAGGCTGTAGTAAACGAATTACAAGGTGAGAAGATTGATATTGTTAACTGGTCAGAAGATCCAGCTATTCTAGTTTCAAATGCCTTATCTCCAGCGGAAGTTCAGAGAGTTAATGTTGATGATGAAAGAAAAAAACTTGACGTAATACTAACGGAAGAAAATTTAAGCAAAGCAATCGGAAGAAGAGGTCAAAACGTAAGACTTGCAACTAAGTTATTAAATTATGAAATTAATATAATGACTGACGCCGAGGACTCAGAAAGAAGACAATTAGAGTTTAAAGAAAAAACGGAAAACTTTGTAAAAAATCTAGAATTAGATGAAACGCTAGGCCAGCTACTTGTAGCAGAAGGCTTTTCAACAATTGATGATATTAAAGATAGTTCAGCTGAAAGCTTAATTAAGATTGAAGGAATAGAGGAAGATACTGCTAAAGCACTTATAGAAAGAGCTCAAGAATTTTATCAAAAAGACCAAGAAGATATATCGACAAGAATCAAAGAATTAGGTCTTGAGGACTCTTTAATAAGTTTAAAAGGTCTTACCCCAGGAATGTTAGTAACTTTGGGAGAACAGAAAATCTTAACATTAGAAGATTTTGCAGATTTGGCATCTGATGAATTAACAGGTGGTTTTGATATAATAAAAGGTGAGAGAGTTAAAATACAAGGATATCTAGAGGATTTTGCTTTATCAAAAGAAGAGGCAGATGAATTAATTATGTCTGCTAGAAACATTGTTTATAAAGATTGAGTGATGAGCTATGGAAAAAAAAACAAAACTAACAATATCTGGCTCAGCAAAAAAATCTATTAAAAATATAGAGATTGCTAAAACTCAAGGTAAAAATGCTGTTGTTATAGAAAAGCAAACTGGAAAATTTCCCAATAGAGGAGGATCTTTTAGGTCTAATCCAGTTAAAACCAAAACAACTTCATTATTAGGTAGAGGAGCAGGCATCAAACCCTCTTTTAATACTAAATCACCCCCCATAACAAATGATTTTGAGAGACGTAAACTTGCTGAGCAGAGAGCAACAAAAAGGCTTAAAGGGGATGATGATGGAAAAGATAAAAAAACATTAAAGATTGGAACAAAAAAAAGAGAATTAAAACTTACAGTTTCGAGAGCTCTAAGTGATGAAATAGAGGCAAGAGAAAGAAGTTTAGCTTCAGTCAAAAGAGCACGACAAAAAGAAAATAAAAATTTATCTAAAGAACAAAGTAAAGAAAAACTTAAACCAGTTAAGAGAGATATTAACATTCCAGAAGCAATTACTGTAAGAGAGTTGGCCAATAGAATGGCAGAGCAATCAAGTAATGTAATTAAATATTTATTTGGAATGGGTGTGACAGTTACAATTAATCAAACTCTTGCAGCAGACACAGCTGAGTTTTTAGTAAAAGAGTTTGGACACAATCCTATTAGAGGAGAAAAAGCTGAAGAAATTATTGAAAAGATTAAAGCAACAAGAGTTGAAAATTTAAAAAATAGACCACCTATCGTTACAGTGATGGGACACGTTGATCATGGTAAAACTTCAGTTCTTGATGTTTTAAGAAGTGCGAATGTTGTGTCTGGTGAGTTTGGTGGAATAACCCAACATATAGGTGCTTATCAAATTGAAAGCCAAAAAAACAAACTTACATTTATTGATACTCCAGGTCATGCAGCCTTTACAGAAATGAGAGCTAGAGGATCAAAATTGACAGATGTTGTAGTATTAGTTGTTGCTGCGGATGACGGTGTCAAACCACAAACAATCGAGTCAATTAAACATGCAAAAGCAGCAAAGGTTCCAATTGTAGTTGCAATTAATAAATGTGATCTCCCAGAAGCAGATCCACAAAAAATTAAAAATCAATTATTGGAACACGAGTTAGTAGCTGAAGATTTATCAGGAGATACTTTGATGGTAGAGATTTCAGCAAAAACAAAGTTAAATTTAGATAAATTAGTTGAGTCTATAATACTTCAAGCTGAAATTTTAGATTTGAAAACCGATTATGAGTCCAAGGCTACAGGTATTGTTTTAGAGTCGAAAATTGATGTTGGTAGAGGACCAGTTGCAACAATCATTGTAACTACAGGGACTCTTAAAAAAGGAGATTTTTTTGTTAGTGGACTGAAGTGGGGGAAGGTTAGAGCAATTATTAATGATAAGGGAAAAAATATAAATGAAGCATCACCGTCAACTCCAATTGAAATTTTAGGTATAAACGGTGCAGCAAAAGCTGGAGACGATTTTATCGTTCTTG
>CACBBX010000023.1 GCA_902537575.1 uncultured Pelagibacteraceae bacterium | reverse complement strand
AGAAGTCATTTAGATCATTTTGCAGAATATAATCTTAATATAATAATGTTAGCTACAACATTTGGAAAAATTGCTCAGGAAATTTATAATTTAATGAAAAACGAAATTTCTGAGTTAGAGGAACCAATTACCTCAGAAGATATTGGAAGCAGTACAATGCCACAAAAGAGAAATCCACATATATGTCAAGATATTATCTCTATATCGGCAGAATGTAGAAGTTTAGCGCCAATAACTTTTGACTCTATGCTGAATGAACATGAGGGAAGTAGACAAAATCATTTAATGAGTAGTTATGCATTAAACCAGTTGTGTATAAAATTTGGACATTTACTATCCTTAATTAAATTTGTCTTAAGAGGTTTGAAAATAAATAAAAAAAATATGTTGAAAAATCTTGAAATTTCTAAAGGATCAATCTTATCAGAGGCCATTATGTTAAAACTAGGAACTTACGTAGGTAGGCAGCAAGCTCACAAGATTATTCATCAAATTTTAAATTTATCTAATAAAAAAAATGTTACTTTTATTAATTTGCTAAAAAAAAACCCAAAAATTAAAAAATTTTTAACAGAAAAAGACATTAAAAACCTTTTAAATCCAAAAAAATATACTGGATTTTCTTCTTTATATTCAAAACAGATGTCTATTATTGCTTTAAATCTTTCAAAAAAAATTAAAAAAACTAAAATATAAAGTATTATTTAATTAAATTTACCTCTGAATTTGATGTGATTTTATCTAACAGTAAATTAAGTTGTATAATTTCACCTTCTGATAAATCTTTTACTAATTTGGAATATCTATTTTTTTTTGCATCTTTAAGTTCTTCAAATATTTTTTTTCCTTTATTTGTAAGTTCTAAAGAGTGGCTTCTTTTATCAATTTCTGAGTTTGTTTTTTTAAGAATTTTCATTTGAATTAGTCTTATGCTTGCTCTGCTGATAAGAGTTTTGTCCATCCAGTGAACTGTTGAGAGGTCTTTAATTGTTAATGTTTCTTTAATTTGACCCACAAGACTTATTACTACAAGCTCAGGATTTCCAAGATTATATTTTCTAAATTTTCTTACAGTATATCTCTTCAATCTTGAGGATAATTTATTAATTTTAAACGCGAATGATTGTGAGTAACCTGAGTACTCCTTAATAGATTTTTTTCTAAGTATTGCTGGGTTAAATCTAATAATTTTTTTTGACATAACTAATATGACAATTATTTGAAGTTTGAATCAAGTAATTTTATTCATATATTGATGATCTAAACTCTTATATGAAATAAAATTATACACCTATATTTAAATTTTTTTGTTTCAAACGGTTAAGTAATTTTTTGTTAGTATTTTTTGATAGTTTTAAAGTAGCTTTACTTATTTTTATACTTTCACCTAAATAATTTAAAGGATTAAGTAATTTTTTTATTTGATCACTACTGAAATATTTTTTTAATATTCTATTAGATAAAAACTCTGTAAGCAGTTTAGTTCTTTTCATATGAGATTTTTTTACAAGTTTATTAATCAGCTCGTGAGATTTTTGTCTTCCTATTTTTTCACCAAGTGAGTACATCAAATTTTCTGATGCAATATATTCTTTTTCTTTTATTAAATTTTCATACATTTGTTTTTTATTAATTAGAATTTTTTGTAATAGATTATTGAAATTTTTCATCAAATTTAATGCTTGTGTCAAATTTTCTTTTAACATGTGTTCGATCACAAAATCATTTCTTGCATCTCCTTCGAATAAAGTTAATCCATCGTTATATGAAATAGAAGATTTACTTCTTAATAAAGATGAAATTTTCATTACCTGGTATATTGTAACTGCATTTAATTTATGAGGCATAGTAGAGCTCCCAACTTGAAACTTACTTTGGGACTCAAATATTTCATTAATACTGTCTTGAGTAAGCATATAAATATCATTTGCAATTTTACCTATTACTAGTCCTAAATATGATAAAGAAGTTAAATAACTTATATTTGTTTCTAATGAAGTTCTGTTTGGAACCAATGAATTATTTAAACCTAAGTTTTTTGCGAATTGATTAGTAAATTTATATCCCCTTTTTTTATATCCATGCATGGCACCTACAGCACCACCAAAAAATAAAGTAAAGTAATCTTTTTCTGAGTTTATAAAATTTTTATCAACTCTTATTAAACTTTCTAACCATCCTGCAACTTTAAATCCAAAAGATATTGGCAAAGCATTTTTCACCATGGTTCTGGCAAGCATGGGTGTTGACAAATTTTTTTCACACAAGTTAGATAAAATTTTAATTGACAAGTGAAGTTCTTTTAAAATTTGACGATGTATTTCTCTTATTACTAGTTTGTTTCCTGTATCTATTATGTTTCTAGTAGTTCCTCCCCAATGTAAAAATCCCCCTGCTTTCCCAGCCTTTTTGTCTAGCACATGCACTATTGAGAGAATAATTTTTTTATTCTTTTTTCTTAATTGTCTAATTTTTACAAAATCTTTTTTATTTAGTTTTGAGTTTTGCAAAATTTTCTTTGCAATTTTTTTTGGTATAATCCCAACTTGACTTTGTGCAATAGCCATTTGCGCTTCTACATTCGCGTAACTTTGCCACAATATCTCATCTTTAAAAAGGCTATTTTGCTCAAAATTAGATAGGTTATTAAAATTCATACAGTATTTGATAAAAGTTTTATAACAAAGAAATTCCCAAAGATACATTTTAAATTTTATAAAATAATGTTAACCTCTTCAAAATTTATGAGGAGGAAACAATGAAAAAAATAAAAATATTATTAATAACATTGATGATCACAGCATTATCTCCACTACAGGTATTTGCTGATAAATCTGATGATACTTTAGTTGCAGCTTTTTCTAGAGAGTTGACACAGTTAGATTATCATTATGGAACTAAAACTGAATTTTTAATTTTAGGAGATATGATTGATAGTGGATTGTTTTATGTAAAAAGAGAAGACTTATCTTATGCACCGGATATTGCATCTGATTTTAAAATTATAGATGACAAAACTATCGACATAAACTTGAGAAAAAATGCAAAATTTCATGACGGATCTGAAGTAACAGCAGACGATGTAGTTTATACTTATAACTTTATTGTTAAGAACGAAAAAAATAGAAGAAGTAAAAAAATAAAAGGATGGATGGAAAGTATCGAAAAAACTGGAAAACATTCAATTAGATTTAAATCTAAATATCCATATGCAAATTTATTTAACGATCTTTACAGAATAAAAATTAGAAAAAATGGAATAATGGGAACGGAAGGTAACTGGAATGATAGTGCACAGCTTAATACTCTTAATGGTACAGGTCCGTATAAAGTTGTTTCATTTGATCCAGGAGTTGAAGTAGTTTTAGAAAGAAACGAAGACTATTATGGTGGACCAAAAGGTATGCCAGCAATAAAAAATGTTATCATTAGGTCAATTCCTGATATGGGCACTCAACAAGCTGAGTTAATGAGCGGTGGTATACACTGGATGTACAATGTTAAGAAAGATATTGGAGAAGCAATGGCCAAAACAGGAAAAGCTGATTACCAACTTGGTCCAAGCTTACGTGTTGGTTTTCTAGTGTTGGATGCTGGAGGTTACTCCGGTGAAGGTAATCCAATTACTAAATTAGAAGTAAGAAGAGCTATGAATCACGCAATAAATCGAGATAGTATAGCTAAAAATCTTATTGGAGGACCAGCCAAAGCAGTACATACCGCTTGTAACCCAGTGGTGTTTGGATGTTTTCAAGATGTCAGAAAATACGAATATAATCCTGAGGGAGCTAAAAAACTTTTAGCAAAAGCGGGTTATCCTAATGGCTTTGATCTTGATCTTTGGTCTTATAGAGATAAAGAAGCAGCACAAGCTATGGCAGAAGATTTAGGTAAAGTTGGGATTAAGGTTAACCTTAAACATGGTAAACTATCTGCTCTAAACAAAGCAAGAAAAAATAGAGAAATAAGAGCTTATTTCGGTACCTGGGGTTCGACAGCATCACCTGATACTGCGACTATTTCTAATATTCATTGGAGAGATCCTGCAAAAGGTGACAGAAATTTATCTGGTGATCCTAAAGTTAATGAGTTGATGTTAGGTGCCGAGAAGACTTTAGATATAGATAAAAGAAAAAGCTTGTACGCCGAAGGTTTAAAATTAATTGCTGAACAAGCTTATTGGGTGCCTTTATGGTCTTATTCTGAGGGTGTTTTGTCAAGTAAATCAATTAACTTTAAACAAGATCCTGATGGATATCCTAGATTGTGGAATATAACTTGGAAATAGAATTAACTATTTTCCTACAAAGTATGTAATAATTCCGGCAATAAATAAATAACAAAAAATGTTAAGATTTGTTGCCGGAAGATTAATAGTAGTTTTAAGTGTTGGTATAACACTCTCGATAGTAACTTTTTTTTTACTTAATTACGTAATTGATCCTGCACAAGCGATAGCAGGTGAAGAAGCTTTATTTGAAGAGATTGAACAAATAAGAGAACAATATGGATTTGATAGAAGTATAACAGTAAGATATTTTGAGTGGGTTTCAGGAATTTTTAAAGGAGACTTAGGCGTAAGTTATTATTGGAACAAACCTGTAATTTCTCTTCTTATCGACCGAGCCCCAGAAACAATAACATTAGCATTAATGTCAGTTAGTGTAACTATTTTAATTGCCATACCACTTGGAATTTTAGCAGCTTTAAACCCAAATTCTTTGATAGACAGGTTAGCTTTAGGTATTGCTGTTACAGCTCAAGCAGTTCCAAATTTTTGGTTAGGATTAATCATGATATTAATCTTTGCTTTAGCTATTCCAATTTTTCCAGTTTCTGGTGATAAGACCTTGTTCCATTTTGTTCTACCTTCAATTGTTCTTGGAGCAAGTTCAGTTCCAGCAGTGATGAGATTAATGAGAACAGGATTATTAGATGTTATAAATGCTGATTTTATTCGAACAGCAAGATCTAGTGGTTTTTATGGATGGAGGTTAATATTTAATCATGCTTTAAGGAATGCGCTCCTTCCAGTTGTGAGTGTTCTTGCAGTACAGTTGGGAAATAAGTTTGGTGGTTCGGTAATAACCGAGTCAGTTTTTGCAATAAATGGATTAGGCAGACTTGCATTGGAGTCAATTTTAGGGGCTGATATTCCAACAGTTCAAATTTTAGTTTTTGTATTTGCTATTATTTTTTTATTTTTTAATCTAATGGCTGATATTCTTAATGCATACTTAGATCCAAGGTTAAGACTATGATCTTTAAAATTTTTCTAAAAAGGTTATTCCCTAGATCTTTTGATAATGATATTTACAGCTTACCTCCAAAAGATTTAATAATAAGAAAATCATCAAATCATGCTGGCTTTAAGTTTGGACTAACTTTATTGCTAATAATTTTTCTATTCGCAATATTTGGCCCGATAATCCTAGACGTGTCTCCTTATGAGCAAGATCTCACAAAAAGATTGTTACCTCCTGTATGGAAAGATGGAGGTTCATGGGAATATATTTTCGGTACGGACGGAAATGGCAGGGATTATTTTGCAAGAATATTATATGGAACCAGAATTTCTTTGACTATAGGTTTTGGAGCAGCATGTGTTGGAATGATAATTGGAGTTACATTAGGTGTTTGTGCTGGATACTTTGGAGGATGGGTAGATCAAATTGTGAGTTATTTACTAACATGTCAATTAGCTTTACCTGGATTATTATTAGCAATGACAATTGTATTTTTAATTGGACCTTCAATTACTGTTGTAATATTTGTTATAGGTGCAACGCATTGGGCTTTTTTTCTTGTAGTTTCAAGATCAGCAACTCAGAGGATAAAAAATTTGGATTACGTAACTGCTGCTAATGCTATTGGTGCAAGTAAATTTCAGATAATAACTCGAGATATTATCCCAAACACTGTAAGTCAAATAATAGTAATTTTTACGCTTGAAGTTGGAATAGCTATCTTAAATGAGGCAAGCCTATCTTTTTTAGGAGTTGGTATCCAGCCACCAACACCTTCTTGGGGCTTGCTAATCGCTGAAGGAAAAGAAGCTATTTTTTTTCAACCTTGGCTTATTATTTTACCAGGAATTGCATTATTTATACTTGTAGTATCTATAAATATGATGGGGGATGGATTAAGAGACATTACTGATCCAAATAGCAAGGTGAGTGATAAATGAATGAGTTATTAAAAATTGATAATTTAAACATTAGCTTTCAATCAAGTGGTAGCGATTTAAAAACTCTTAAAGATTTTAGTATAAATCTAAAAGAAAGAGAGAGTTTAGGCATAGTTGGTGAGTCTGGAAGTGGTAAAACATTATCAATGTTAGCACTAACAAGACTTTTGCCAAAACAAGCTAGAATAACATCTGGTTCAATCATATTTCGAAATAAAATTTTAAATAACTTATTAAACAAAAATTTTTATAAAGAAATCAGTGGAAATAAAATCTCAATGATTTTTCAAGAGCCAATGACCGCTTTAAATCCTGTTCACACTATCGGAAAGCAACTGTTAGATACTTATCTTTACCATAATGACGTAAGTTTTGAAAAAGGTGTTTTAAGAGCATTAGAAATTTTAGATGCTGTTCAATTATCCAAAAATAAACAAAGGATGGAACAATATCCACATCAATTATCTGGAGGTCAAAGACAAAGAGTTATGATCGCATTGGCCTTAATTAATAATCCAGATTTATTAATCGCCGATGAGCCTACAACTGCATTAGATGTTACTGTTCAAAAAGAAATTATTCAACTTATCTCAAAACTTAGAGAAACAATTGGAATGGCTCTTATATTTATATCTCATGACTTAGGAGTAGTATCACAAATTTCAGATAATATTATAGTCATGAAAGATGGTGAGATTGTTGAAAAAGGTAGTACTTCAAAAGTATTAAACAAACCTGAACACATTTATACTCAAAAATTACTAAATTGCTTACATAAATTAGAGAATGATCAGAAAAAAGAAAAATTGAAAAATTCACCCATAATTAGTGCAAGGGATATATCAAAAGTTTATAAGCTACCTGCTAAAATTTTTAAAAAGCCTGAAATAATACATGCAGTAAAAAATGTAAGTTTTGACGTCAAAACAGGGGAAACATTAGCAATTGTTGGAGAGTCTGGATCAGGAAAATCAACTGTAGCAAAAATAATTAATGGATTAATTGTTAAGGATAATGGTGAAGTTAAGATTAAAGGACAAGATGTGGAA
Organism: uncultured Pelagibacteraceae bacterium; assembly: GCA_902537575.1. Taxonomy (GTDB): domain Bacteria; phylum Pseudomonadota; class Alphaproteobacteria; order Pelagibacterales; family Pelagibacteraceae; genus Pelagibacter. The sequence goes on along the minus strand of CACBBX010000023.1, from coordinate 4,425 downwards.
GATATAAGTTTATCAAGAAGAGCTAAACTGATTCAACCAGTATTTCAAGACCCATACTCAACTCTGAACCCTATTCATACAATAGGTTATATAATATCAAGACCTTTAGTGATTAATGATAACCTATCCAACCATAATATTAAAACCAAAGTAATTGAGATATTAGAACTAGTTGGCTTATCTGAAGAGTATTATAACAGATTTCCAAATCAATTATCAGGAGGTCAAAGACAAAGAGTAGCGATTGCAAGGGCAATTATTTTAAAACCGCAAATTTTAATTTGCGATGAACCAACCTCTGCTTTGGATGTTACAATACAATCACAAATTTTAGATCTTTTAAATGACTTAAAACAAAAACTTAAAATCACTATTATATTAATCAGTCATGACATTTCTGTTGTGAAATATTTTTCAGATAGAATAATTGTAATGTATAATGGTCAAATTGTTGAAACTGGAAATTCAGAAGATATAATAAATAACCCTAAAGAGACTTATACTAAAAAACTTATGTCTTCAGTCTTTTCTTTAAAACAAAAAAATCAAATTTTAAGAGACAATTTTACCTAGGAAATCCTTGGCCTTAGCCTTTCTCTTAAATCATCTATCGGCTTTATAGTATTGCCAGATTTATAATACCAAAATGTCCAACCATTACAGCTTTCAGCACCTAATATTTTTGCTGCAACTTTATGAATGGATCCCTCAGCATGTTGATACTTTATACTTCCGTCAACTAATATTTTTGCATTTATCCTTTTGCTCCGATTAAATATTTCAGTCCCTGGTTTAATTATACCTAGTTCAACTAAAGTACCGAAAGGCACTCTTGTTTTTGATCTATTGTTTTTAAGTGTATCCAACATATCATCTTCCATGGGTTTTGTGTTATCTATTCTTTTTTCTGCTACTTTGAAATATTTCTTTTCTTTTTCTATACCATAGTAATTTCTACCTAGCCTTTTAGCTACAGTTGCCGTAGTTCCCGAACCTAAAAAAGGATCTAAAATCATGTCATTTTTATTTGTAGATGCTAATAAAACTCTATGAAGTAAAGCCTCTGGTTTTTGAGTTGAATGTACTTTTTTCCCGTTTTTTTTCAATCTTTCTGCGCCACTACAAATTGGAAGATCCCAGTTTGATCTCATTTGTAAATCATCATTCAAACACTTTAGAGATTGATAATTAAATGTATATTTTGATTTTTCACTTTTAGATGCCCAAATCAAAGTTTCATGAGCGTTGGTAAACCGTGTTCCCCTAAAATTAGGCATAGGATTATTTTTATTCCAAATAACATCGTTTAAAATCCAAAATCCTAAATTTTGAATTGCAGTTCCCACTCTAAAAATATTGTGATAACTTCCAATAACCCATATCGCTCCATCTTTTTTTAAAATTCTTTTACACTCAGATAACCACTCATATGTAAACTCATCATATTTTTTAAAATTTTCAAACTGATCCCATTTATCATTTACAGCATCTACTTTAGATCTGTCTGGTCTGACTAATTCGCTTTTTAATTGAAGATTATATGGAGGGTCTGCAAAAATTAAATCAAAAGTTTCACGTGGAATTTTTTTTAATTCTTTTAGGCTGTCTCCGTTAATAATTTTATTTTTTAAATCAGTTTTCATTTTTAAAAAATAATTAGACTCTAAATGGATTCTATGGTCAACCTGAGATTGAAATATTTAGACTAGATTTGTGTTGCTAAAATTTATGATAACTAGATATTGTGCTTCTTAATTTTTGATATTGGTGAGAATGTTTTTCTATGATTTTTGTTAACACCAAGCTTTTTTATTGCCCTTAAATGCTGCTTAGTTCCATAACCAAAATTTTGATCCCAATTATATCCTTTGTTCTTTTTTGCTAATGTTTTTATAAATTTATCTCTAGTTACTTTAGCAATAATTGATGCCGCTGAAATAGAGGGTATTTTTTTATCACCTTTTACTATTGCTCTTAATTTGTAATTTTTTAAATCTGGTATTTTGTTTCCATCAACTAAAATTTGCGAGGGTTTTTTTTTGAGTTTTTTTATTGCTCTTTTCATGGCAAGCAAACTCGCCTGAAGAATATTTATTTTATCTATTTCTTTAACAGAGGCTTTACCAGTAGCCCAAATAGAATTTTTTTTGATGTATTTAGACAAAATTTCTCTTTTTTTATTAGTTAGTGTTTTAGAATCTTTGAGTATTTTAGAATTAACTGATTTATTCAAAATAACAGCTGCTGCATACACTGGTCCAATTAAACTTCCTCTACCAACTTCGTCTACACCTGCGATTATTTTCATTAAACTTTTAAATTTAAGTCTTTTATCTTCTGTCTTATTTTTTTTAGATCTTCCCATGAGAATTTCTTATTTTCTGGAAATCTTATCAAATATGAAGGATTAAAAGTTATCATTAAAGGATAAGTTCGACCATTTAGTATGACCTCCTTCCATTTTCCTCTTTCATTTGAAATTTTACCGTTAATTCCTGTAACAGCCTCCATAGCAGTACTACCCATTAAAATAACAATTTTTGGCTCAATTATCGATATATGCTCTTTTAAAAACACAGAATATCTTTTGATCTCTACTGACGTTGGTTTTCTGTCTTCTGGAGGTCTAAAATTTACTGAATAACTACAATAAATATTTTTTCTTTTTATCTCGATAGCCAGTAGCATTTTATCAAGGAGCTCTCCAACTTCGCCCATAAAAGTATTAGCATTACTGTCTTCTTCTAAGCCTGGAGCTTCACCAATTAACATAATCTGACTGTTAATGTTTCCATCTCCTAGAATTAAATTTCTCGAATTTTCTTTTAATTTACAATTTTCAATTGAATTGATTTGTTTTTTTAGTTTAAGCAACAACTCACTCTTATTTTTAGACCGATTATCATCAGTTTTTGTATCATTGTTAATAAATCTGTTTATTGGTTTATCATTAAAAACAAAGTTTGGTTCAATTGTATTTATCAATTGTTCCCTAAATTTGTCATTTTGATTTATTACTTTTTTAGTCATACAATGTCTAAATGTTAAAAAAATTAATAAAATTAGTATTTATTTTTGGATTACTCTATCAGACACCCATATATTCTAAAAGTACTAGTTTTAATGACTTTAACTCTAGGGATTTATCAAATTATTTTTCAGGAATAATAGCATATGAAAATCAAAATAATTCTAAAGCATTAAAATTTTTTAATCTTTCTAAAGTTTTAATTAACAAACATGACTCATATTTAAAAAGGTACGTAAATTCATTAGTTTTAGATAATAAAATTCCACAAGCAATTAATGTGATTAAAAACAATAGCAATAAAAACAATGCAGATTTTTACGACGCCTATTTAATTTTAATTATTGATAGCCTAAAAAAAAATAATTTTGATGAGGCAGATGAATATTTAACTCAAAGTTTAAAATTTCAAGATCAAAATAGAATAAACTTGGTTATTTTTGAGTCTTTAAAACAATATATCTACACTTTTAAAAATAAAAAAATTTTAAATAATAAAAAAAATTTTGGAAATTTGTCTTTAATAGCGGAAACTTTTCAAAGATGTTATTTAAACGATGAAAAGACTGGAGGTTATTTTCTAAATTTAATTAATAGTCAACAAGGAGATTATTCTAGATATATCTTTTTTTATCTTAATTATTTAATTGATAAAAATAAAATAAATGCAGCAGAAAATGTGGTTGGTCAATTTGACTATATAAACTCAACAATTTTATTGTCCCAAAGCAAAAGTTGGATAGAAAATAAAAAATTTAACGAATTTAATAAAATTTTTTCATGTCAAAACCATAAAGATGTTGTGTCTGAATTTTTATTTTTAGTGTCCAATCTCTACTCATCCCAAGATAATTTTGAAAAATCTAATTTTTATTTAAATTTGTCTAGTTATTTAAATCCAAAATTTGAGTTTAATTTATCTCTAGTTGCAGAAAATTTTTATTTAAATGAAGAATTTAATAAAGTTAAAAAAATAATTTCAAAATTTAAAAAGAAAGATGAGTTTTATTATTGGTTTAAATTAAAGAAAGAGGCACAAATAATTGTAGAGGAACAAGATTATGAAAAAGCAATTAAATTTATCAATGTAAAGTTTGATCAAATAGATAATCCAAATTTAAAAATGATATTCGATGTTGCGAATTTTTATAAAAATTCAAAAAATTATGAAAAAGCAATCGAATATTACTCACAAATTATTGAAACATTGGATGATCAATCTGAACTTAGAGCAGATGTATTTTACAGAAGAGGTGGAAGCTATGAGAGGTTAGGAGATTATAAAAAAGCAGACGAAGATTTACTTAATTCTTTAAAAATAAATCCTGATGATGCTTATGTTCTTAATTATTTGGCCTATTCGTGGTTAGAACGTGATTATAAAATTGATGAAGCAA
>CACBBX010000022.1 GCA_902537575.1 uncultured Pelagibacteraceae bacterium | reverse complement strand
TTTTCTTGTTGTTATAATTAAATTTACTTTTTTTATTGAAGTTAGATATTCCTTTTTTATTTCCCCTAAAATTTCTTTTTTGATTTTTTTCACTTGGTTTAAAGTTAGGATCTATTAATTTACTAATAGAATTCCACATTGATCGATCACTTGGAGTTAAAAAAGTCAAAGCTGAACCTTCTTTGCCGGCTCTACCTGTTCTTCCTATTCTATGAATATAATCTTCAGGAACTTGAGGAAGATCATAGTTGATGACATGCTGAATAAGCGGAATATCCAATCCACGTGCTGCAACATCTGTTGCTATTAGTATTCTACTATTTCCGTTTCTAAATCCTCTTATTACACGCTCTCTTTTGCTTTGTCTTAAGTTCCCGTGAATAGTATCTGCTTTATGACCATCGTATTTTAAACGTTTAACTATTTTATCCGCTCCATGTTTTGTTTTAACGAAAACTAAAATTGAACCATTCCTCTCAACTAATTGATTGATTAGTTCGTTATATTTTTTGTCTTGATTAACTCGAAAAGTTTCTTGCTTAATTTTATCTATGGGGGTGGATATTGATCCAACAGAAATTCTTTCAGGATTATTAAGATATTTCTGAGATATTTTTAAAATATCATTTGGTAAAGTAGCTGAAAATAACAACGTTTGATGGTTTTTTGGAACAAATTTTAAAATTAACTCAATTTGCGGGGTAAAACCCATGTCTAACATCCGATCTGTCTCATCAAGAACTAAATAATTAACTCTTGAGAGATCTAAACTTTTTCTTTCTAAATGATCGTTTATTCTTCCAGGTGTCCCAACTATTATTCTTGCTCTTTTATTTAATTTCCGAAGCTGTTTTTGCATGCTCTCACCACCAATTAGTAATGCGTTTCCTATTCCTATTTCTCTTACATTTAATTTAAGTACAGTTTGCATAACTTGAGATGCGAGCTCTCTTGTGGGACAAACAATTAGTGCCATAGAATTCTTTTCTAAAATTAATTTATTTAGCATTGGAATTGTAAAAGCTAATGTTTTACCGGTCCCTGTTTGAGCTGTACCTAAAATATCTCTACCCTCAAGACTTAGTGGAATCGATTGACTTTGAATTGGGGTAGGAGTTTTAAAATCAGCAAACTGAATTGATTTTTTAAGCTTATTTTCTATTAAAAGTTCATTAAAATTGTTCATTTTTGATTTATTAAAAGACTTATTTAGATCGTTATAGGATTTTGCGTCAAATACAACCAATCATTATTAATAATATTGAGAGTACATCTAAAATCAGATAAAAAGTAAACAAATGCTTAGTTATATAATACCTTTTTTAATTTTAATATTAGTTGTTGTTTTTATACATGAATATGGCCACTATTATTTTGCAAGAAAATATGGAGTAGGAGTTACCGATTTTTCAATAGGATTTGGAAAAGAATTGTTTGGCTGGAATGACAAACATGGAACCCGTTGGAAAATATGCGCTGTACCTTTGGGCGGCTATGTTAAATTTTTTGGTGATAGAAATGTATATTCTCAATCAGACCACCAAGAAATACTTGAAAAATACAATGAGGAAGAGAGAGAAAAATTATTTATTTTAAAACCTCTTTACCAAAGAGTATTAATTGTTTTTGGTGGACCTTTAGCTAATTTTTTGTTGGCTTTAGTTATATTTTTTTCAATTTATACATTTGTTGGTAAAGACTTTACACCGGCAGTAATTAATGAAGTTCAAAAAGATAGCCCAGCTATGATTGGGGGACTTAAAAATCAAGATGTAATTTTAGAAATTGATGGAAATGAGGTTAAAAGCATAATGGAAGTTTCTAAATTTATTACGATGTCAACAGGAGACTTTATAGATTTTAAAGTTAAAAGATCTTACGATGAATTAATATTAAAAGTTAAACCTAATATTGTTGAAGGTGAGGATGGATTAGGAAATAAAATCAATAAAAGAATGGTTGGAATAAAGCTTGGTGCATATAACAATGAGGTTAATCATGTTAAATTAGGTCCTACTCAGGCATTATATCACGCAGTCAATGAAGTATATTATGTCAGCACTGCATCATTAAAATATATTGGTGGAATGATATTAGGAAAAGCAGATACTTCTCAACTTGGTGGTCCAATTAGAATTGCTAAGATTTCAGGTCAAGTTGCAACTTTTGGAATGCTAGCTTTTATTAGTATGATGGCATACATATCCATAAGTTTAGGATTAATAAATTTATTTCCAATACCTATGCTTGATGGAGGTCATTTAATGTTTTACGCATTTGAAAGTATTTTAGGCCGTCCATTGTCACAAAAAACTCAAGAAGGTTTCTTTCGAATCGGTATGTTTTTGTTGCTATCATTAATGTTTTTTACAACCTTTAATGACCTAAAAGATTTAGGTATATTTAGCTAATAAAATTTGTCTCAACATAAAAAAAACGAGTAAAATCAATACTTATTTAAATTTACACAAGATGTAGTGTTATTTTTATTTTTTAACACTAAAAAAAAGCTTGATTTATCAACGTTTATGACAAGTATAAATATTAACCAACAAAACCGGAGCTAAAATGAACAAAAAACAACTAATTGCAAAGCTTTCAGGCTCACTAAACTTGAGCAAAGCTGATGCGGAGCGAACGTTTGATATAATAACCAACACTATTTTAGATGCTTTAAAAGGTGATGATTCAGTAAAAATTGCTGGATTTGGAACTTACAAAGTTGCTAAAAGAAAAGCTAGAGTTGGAAGAAATCCTAGAACAGGTGAACAAATTCAAATAGCTGCTTCACAGAAGGTAAAATTTTTACCAGCCAAAGCTTTAAAAGAAGTATTTAATAAATAGTAATTAATTCAACAGCCCTGACGTAAAAAAACACACGTTAGGGCTGTTTCTATATGCAAATTCCGCATAGCCAATTTTCCTAATCAGCGTTAGTTTTTCTTTTTATTAAAAAATATAAACTTTTTTTAACAGTGGAGGTCTTATGACTAAATTAATAAAAAGAATATCTGCGCCACTCCTTAGTTTAATATTTTTATTAAACATGAGTAGTGCAGGAATGGCAGAAACAACTGTTTCTGCTGAAGTTCAAGCTATATTCAATTCACTACTATTTTTGATGTGTGGTTTCATGGTCATGTTCATGGCAGCAGGTTTTGCGATGCTAGAATCTGGTATGGTCACTTCAAAAAGTGTTTCAGTAATTTGTGCAAAGAACATTGGTCTTTACTCAATTGCCGGAATTATGTTTTGGTTATTTGGATATAACTTAGCATATGGAATTCCAGAAGGTGGATACATTGGTACATTTACGCCATGGTCAGACGCTAGTTCAGTTGATACTGGATATGCAGATGGTTCTGACTGGTATTTCCAAATGGTTTTCTGTGCAACAACAGTTTCAATTTGTTCAGGAGCAATGGCTGAAAGAGTTAAACTTTGGCCTTTCTTTCTTTTTGCAGCAATCTTAGCTGGAATTATTTATCCGATAGTAATGGGTTGGCAGTGGGGTGGAGGCTGGTTAGCAGAGCTCGGCTTCTCAGATTTCGCTGGTTCAACTTTAGTACACTCAACAGGTGGTGCAGCAGCACTAGCTGGAATAATGTTGCTAGGTTCGCGTGCAGGGCGATTTGACAGTAAAGGTGAAGCTAGAGCTATGAAACCTTTTGCTGCATCTTCAATTCCATTAGTAACAATAGGTGTATTTATCCTATGGTTAGGTTGGTTTGGATTCAACGGTGGATCTCAATTAGCGATTGGAACATTTGCTGACGCAGTGGCTGTATCAAACATTTTTATCAATACTAATCTTGCTGCTTGTGGTGGTGTAATGGCTGCAGCAACAATAACAAGATTAATGTATGGTAAGACAGATGTAGTACAAATGTTAAATGGAGCAATTGGTGGATTAGTTGCTGTAACTGCTGAACCATTAGCACCAACGCCTCTGGCTGCAATCTTCATTGGAGCGGTAGGTGGTTTACTTGTTGTATTTGGAACTAAATTGTTATTCAGTTTCAAACTTGACGATGTTGTAGGCGCAATTCCAGCCCACATGTTTGCTGGAATTTGGGGTACTTTAGCAGTGCCATTAACAAATGCTGATGCAAACTTTAGCGCACAAATAATTGGTGTGCTATCAATTAACATTTTTGTATTTGTTGTGTCATACATAGTGTTCTCAATTATGAAAGCGACATTTGGAATTAGATTAAGTAAAGAAGCTGAATCCAAAGGTACGGACGTAACTGAAACAGGTGTAATAGCATACGCAATACGAGACTAATTGCATGCAATATAGGGGCTCTTCGATCTCCATGTCGTTATCTCATTGAAGAGCTCCTAACAAAAAAATTAGATTAATATCTCTCTCTTGCTAGTTATTAAAGGCCCCGAAAGGGGCCTTTTTATTTTACAATACTTTTAAGTGTTTCAAGTACATCTTTGGCATGATCTTTAACTTTGACATTACTCCAAATCTTTAAAATTTTACCTTTTTTATCAATAAGATAGGTAGATCTAATTGTGCCCATAAATTCTCGACCCATGAACTTTTTTTTACCCCAAACTTTATATTTTTTAAGAAGTTTTAATTCTTCGTCTGCTAGTAAATCAAATTTAATCTTGTATTTATCTCTGAATTTATCATGACTTTCTAAATTATCTTTAGATATACCGTAAACCTCACAACCTAATTTTTTAAAAGCTAAGTGCAATTTATTAAAATCATTGGTCTCAATTGTACAACCAGGTGTATTATCTTTGGGATAGAAATACAAAACAACATACTTTCCTAAAGAATCTTTAAGTGAGAAGTTTTTTTTTGAGGTTGATGGAGATGTAAAAGCTGGTGCTATTGAATTAATTTTCAAAGTCATAATTTATTTTTTTCCCATAATTTTTTATAATTTATCAAAGGTGACAAACCATAAATAGAATTAATGTTTGTATAATGAACTGCTATAGCAGGCATTGGACTAATACACAATTCAGATTTATATATATCATGAAATGGTTTTTCAAAAGGATAATGTTCTAATTCACAAGCACTAACAAATTTTTTAAAATGTTTGTTAATAATCTTTGAGCTAGTTAAAAAAGTACACAATGTTTCGTTTACTGATCGCCAATGATGTTTATGTCCAAGAAAAATATTAGAATTTTCTAACTTATTATATAAGTATGGGTAATCAGAGGGACATAAGATTAATTCTCTTCCTGTTTGACTGGATATTCTTTCATAAGTATAGATCATTTCTTCTATTGCATTTGCTGTGTGAATATAATCATCCTCAACAAAATAAACTAAGTCATCACAATCCTTACCCAAATGTAATGACTGATTTATATTACTCATATTGGATACTTGATTGGTAGTAACCCTCTTTCCTTCTTGATTAATTTTTTTAATTTTTTTTTTGTAGAGCTCAATATTTAATTTTATTATTTCACTTTTAAAAAACTGTTTTTTTAAAAGTTTTTTCATTTTTTTTATTATTTTTTCATCAGAATTATGATCGATAATTACAAATTTTAATCTTATTTTTTTAAATAATTTTTTGCTGTTGTTTATTGAGTTAATGATTGAAGCTAAAGTTTTTAGTGAGTAATCTTTTTTAGTTAAATTAAAAATTCTCTTTTTGGATTGAGACAACATATTAACTGAAGCACAGGTTCTGAGAATAATATTTAATGATTTTACCGGTCTAGTCACCTTTATTCTGCCCATTGGCATTAAAAGAGATTCCCTACCTATTTTAGATAAGTTATTTTTAATACCCTTATTCATCACTGGTAAATGCAAATTTGCTTGATCTATGATTTCAAAATCAAGTTTTCTACAGATTTTAATAAAAATTTTTTTTAAAATATTAGATTTTATGTTTTGATTTTGACGCTTCATAAGTTAAATTATTTTTGTATGTCAATCTTATCATCTAAAACTCTTGTTGATAATGCTTTAAAAGAGATAAAAACAATTAACACTGAAGAAGCTTTACAATTATTAGAAGATGATAAATGCAATTTAATTGACATACGAGATGTTCGCGAGCTAGAGAGAGATGGTCGAGTAGAGGGTTCACACCATATTCCTCGAGGAATGTTAGAATTCTGGTTAGATCCTGGAAGTGCATATTTTCAAGAGGGAAAACTTGATCAAGAGAAAGAAATGGTTTTATTTTGTGCTGGTGGGTTAAGATCTGCACTTGCAGCAAAAACATTAAAAGATATGGGATTTAATAAAGTTTCACATATAGATGGTGGATTTGGAGCAATTAGACAGAGTAAATTTAAAATAGTTTAACTATTTTTAAATTCATCTAAAGCATAATTTAAACGATCTTGTCCCCAAAAAATTTTATTATTAACAACAAATGTAGGAGCCCCAAAAATTTCTTTTTTAAAGGCTTCACTAGTAAAATTTTTTAATTCGTCTTTAATTTCTTGTTTAGAAATACTTTTAAATAACCCTTCATGATTGATACTTAAATTTTCTATTAATTGAATTATTTTTTTTTCATCAGTTAAATCTGTATCATTTTGCCAATACGCATTAAAAAAGGTTTCTAAATATTCCTTTTTTTTACTTTCTTCTACTGCCAAGTAACCTCTCATAATATAAAGTGAATTAATTGGAAATTTTGAATTCCAGATAAAACTGATTTTATTTTTTTTTGCAATCAATTCGCAATCATTTTTCATATTTTTTAATTTAAATTTGTTAAAAGCTGGCGCAGTTATATCAACTAGATTATGTAAACCACCTAATAAAATAGGCTTATAGTTGAATTTTATGTTTTCGATTTTGATAATTTTTTTATAAGCTATAAAAGCGTAGGGGCTTATAATGTCAAAATAAAAATCTATATGATTACTCATACAGATTAATTCTTTTTGCGTAAAAAATTCTAATTATCCAATAAACAAAAATACCAAACGGTCCTATCAAATATGTAGTTATCAATGGTATAGCAAGCAGAATTTTATTAATTGAAAATTTTTGAGCATCCTTAACAATCCATCCACCAACAAATAAATTGATAGCAATGAAATGAGTCCAAAAAATCATTAAGTATAGACTGTCCTCAAATAATCTCGATACCTCATTTAGACCTAAATATAGATTAAAATTACTATCAAAATCATAACCAGACAAGAAGGATTTATAAATTATAAAAATATAAACACCACTCAGCAATATGAATGGAAAAATTGAAGTCACCAAAAATCTACACAGGTAAGACCGAGGAAAAAAGATTAAAATAAGCCAGAAAGGAATAACACCTAAATTAATCCACATATAAAGTGTTTCAACAGTAAAATAAGTAAAAATTTGTTCGATCATTTAATATATTATATTCAATCTTACGATGATTCCTATAAGAAATAGAAAAAAAACACTTCAGGTCACAGTAGATGAGATGCGAAGCTTTGCTTTTACATACGTTGAAAAGTATGCACCTTCTAAACAACAGCTTAAAACATATTTGTTAAAAAAATACATGAAACTATCTGCGACAGACTCAAGAAAAAAAGATGTTAATAAATTAATTGATATTGTTTTGTCTGACTTGCAAAAAAATAAATTTATAAATGATAAATTTTATTCTGAAAGCAAAGCAAAAAGCATGATCCAAAGAGGACATTCACTAAACAAAATTCGCAATTATTTGATGGCAAAAGGAATCGATCAAGAGTTCATAAAAGACACTGTAAATAAAATTAAAGATGATAACAATGATCAAGATTTTTTTTCTGCAATAAAAATTTGTAAAAAAAAAAGAATAGGGCCAGCAAGAGCTGAAGATAATAGAGCTTTATTTTATAAAAAGGACATTTCACTTTTAGCAAGAAATGGTTTTGATTTTGAAACTTCAAAAAAGGTAATGGATTTAGAAAAAGACGAATTTTTAAAAATTATAAATTTAATTTAAATTTTTTTTGTCTTCATCTTTTACTAGTCGATTAATTTTATTTTTAATATAATTTTTTACTAATACAAAAACTAATAAACCAAAAATAGAAACAGACACTATTATTATTAGTATAATTCTAAACTGTTCATCCATTATAATATAGTTTTGCCTTTTAATATCAGACTTGTATTTTTTAAATTAGGTTTACCATATAAAATTTCTCTTCCATTAAAATCTGTAATCTGCCCACCTGCATGATTTAAAATTGCATGTCCAGCTGCAATGTCCCATTCATAGGCTCTTGGTTCTGCTACATAACCATCATATTCACCTGTTGCAACCACACAAAATTTTAGAGAACTCTTCATTCTAATATTTTCCTTTACTCCTAATTCATCGTAAATTTTTTGTATCTCAGGTTTAATTTTATTCGAGTAAGATATAAACTTAATTGGTCCATTATTTTTCTTTATTGAATTTCCAAGATTTGAGGTCTTTCCTTTACAAAGTTCATAAGCATTGCCTTTTCCATATGAGTAGAACATTCTCTTCTTTGCAGGCGCATTAATTAAACCTGCCACTGGTTTATTATTTATTATTAGTCCAGCATTAATTGTAAACTCTTCTAAATCATTTATGTAATCATATGTTCCATCAATTGGATCTATAAGCCAAAAATTTTTTAAATTTGATTTGTCTTTATTCTCTAAACTCTCCTCAGAAATAATGGGAATTAAAGGAGTTATTTTAGAAATTGCTTTTGAGATAAGTTTGTTTACTTCTAAATCACCATTGGTGACAGGTGTGTTGTCTGATTTAATTTTTTTAGTTAAACCCTTTTCTCTTAGTTTGATAGCTAAATTTCCAGCAGTTAAAAAACATTCAATCAAATCCTCAATTGTCTTTTTTAAATCCATTTTTTATTTACCTAATTTTCTAAGTTCTATATTTTTTGCATTAATCACTTTTTTTCCAGCATTTTCAAAATTTACAGTTACTTTATCATTTATTATAGATTGCACTTGTCCTATACCCCATTCTTTGTTGCTTGGATTAGTGACTTTGTCACCTGGTTCATAATCTAAAATCATTTAATTTAACTTATATTGTAAATGAGTATAAATACCACCTTATGAACAAAGAAATAGACTCTTTAGGTTTTAACAAAAAACCATCAGATACTACCGTAGTTGTAGCTATGTCCGGTGGCGTAGATTCTTCTACTGTTGCAGGCATAATGAAAAAAGAGGGTTATAAAGTTATAGGTATTACATTAAAATTATACGATGATGGTAAGGAAGTAGCAGTTTCTAAACAATGTTGTTCTGGTCAGGATATTATGGATGCAAAACGAGTAGCCCATAAATTAGATATTGAACACAAAATTTTATATTATCAGGATAAATTTAAACAAGGAGTGATAGATAATTTTGTTGAGAGTTATTTAAAAGGTGAAACACCTATTCCTTGTGTGCAATGTAATCAAACAGTAAAATTTAAAGACTTATTTGAGGTAGCAAAAGAACTTAATGCAGATGCATTAGTGACTGGTCACTATGTAAAAAGTATTACAGAAAAAAATACCACAAATATGTACAGAGCTATTGATGAGAACAGAGATCAAAGTTATTTTCTATTTAATACAACTAGAGAGCAATTAGATTATTTAAGATTTCCTTTAGGCGGAATGTTAAAAGATAAAACTCGAGAAATTGCAAAAAATTTAGATTTGAATGTTGCCGATAAGCCTGACAGTCAAGATATTTGCTTTGTTCCAAATGGAGATTATGCATCGGTTATACAAAAATTTAGACCTGACTCATTTCAAAAAGGAAATATTAAGAATTTAAATGGAGAGGTTATAGGAGTCCATGATGGAATTATAAATTTTACAATAGGTCAACGAAAAGGAATAAAAGTTTCAGATATAGAGCCTCTTTATGTGCTTAAAATTAATTCTGATAGAAATGAAATAATTGTTGGACCAAAAGCTAAACTAGGGAAAAAAACAATTTCTTTAAAAGATATAAATTTATTAGCACCAAATCTTGAATTAGAAAAAAAAATTTTTGTTAAAGTGAGATCAACTGGTGATTTATTAGAAGCAAATGTTCTTTTAAATGATAATAACACGGGAATTGTTAATCTAAGTCTACCAGAGGATGGTATTTCACCAGGACAAGCTTGTGTTTTTTATAACAAAGATCAATTTGGATATAAAGTTCTTGGTGGTGGATGGATTAAAGAATAGAAGCTTATTTACTTCTTTTTATTTTTTCTTTTAGCTCTTCTTTTTTTTGAGCCTTGTTTTCTTCGACCTCTATGTTTTTTTGGGTAACTCATTCAATCCTATTTTAATTATATTGACATTTTCATGGGATATAGCATTGTCTTTTGAACATATCAAATTTTATTATGAGTAGCTCTTTTAGGACTTTTCTTAAGCACACAGCTAAAGATTTTCACAATCAGTCTGTAAACCCTCCAGTTGTTAGAGCATCAACAATTATTTTTAAATCAATGCAGGAATTAAGAAAAATACAAACAAAAGCTATTAAGAAGCCTACTGGCGGTTATTATGACTATGGAAGACAAGGGACGTCTACTACTTATATTTTACAAAAAATTTTAACCAAGCTTGAGGAGAGCTACCATGTGTTTACAACTCCAACAGGATTTGGTGCTGTTTTTTTGGCAATATTTAGTGTTACTAGACCAGGAGATGAGATTATTGCCGTAGATCCAATTTATAGCCCTTCCAGATTATTAACAGAAAATTTTTTAAAAGAATTTAATATAAAAACTACATTTTATAATCCTCATGATCTTAATACTTTAAAAAAAAATATAACAAAAAAAACAAAATTAATTTTTGTTGAAAATCCCGGAAGTAATACATTTGAGTTTCAAGATCTAAATAAAATTATTTCAATTGCAAAAAAAAATAAAATTTTGACAGCAATTGATAACACTTGGGGAACTCCTTATTTTTTAAAACCAATTAAGCTTGGATTTGATATGTCAATTGTATCTGCAACAAAGTATTATTCAGGGCATTCAGATGTTATGGGAGGATCGCTTGCTGTAAATAGAAAAGTTTACAATAGAGTTAAAATTGCTGAAAAAATGACAGGACTTAGGCTTAGTCCTGATGACGCTTATTTGATAACGAGAGGATTAAGAACACTTGATGTGAGACTTGATCAACATAGCAAAAATGCAGAATTGATATCTAAATTTTTATCTAAATTTAAAAATATCAAGTTACTTTATCCTTATAAAAAAAATTCCTTTAACTATAAAATGTGGAAAAAATTTTACTCGGGTGCTTCAGGTCTAATGGGTCTGAAAATAAGGTCAAAAAGTAAAAGTTCAGTTAAAAAATTTGTAAATTCATTGAAACTTTTTGGACATGGTTATAGTTGGGGAGGATTTGAAAGCTTAGCCCTTCATCAAGAACTAGGTGAAACTGGGAAAAGAAAATTTCTTAAATTAGAAAAGCATGAGCACTTAGTTAGGTTACATATTGGACTAGAGGATCCAAGAGACCTTATTGCTGACATTAAACAAGCATTGAAATATTTAAAGTAAAATTTAATGACAAATAAAAAATTTTTTAGAAATAAAACTGCACTAATAACATTGATAGCTGCATGTTTAGTAGTTCTTGTATCTTTAGGTGTAAGGCAAACCTTTGGCATGTTTTTTACAGATTTTAAAAATGATTTAGGAATTTCTCTAACCGAGTCTGGTCTTTCAATAGGATTGCAAATGTTAATGTGGGGATTAACCGGACCTGTATTTGGAGCAATAGCTGATAAATATGGAGGGCATAAAGCTATTGCATTAGCATTCTTTTTTTATATAGCAGGAATTTATTTTCTTTACGCTGGCCCAAATACAGGATTATATTTTCAGATTGATATGGGTATTTTGGTAGGTATTGGCCTTGGGGGCACTGCTATTAGTATTCCAATGGCTATAGTTGGTAAACATTTCCCAT
>CACBBX010000021.1 GCA_902537575.1 uncultured Pelagibacteraceae bacterium | reverse complement strand
AAATTTGGAACTATGAAAAGTTAGACGAAACTAATAGAGTAGCAAAACTTATAAAAGAAAAAATTCAACTTTAATGTCATTTTTAAATTCAATAAAAAATAACTCAAAAAAACATGAAATTCCTTTTGACCATTGGGAATATAGTGATGCACTGACCAAGGAGTCAATTGAAGAAATAATTAAAGCAGATATTCCCGATTTAAGTAAACTTAATCTTACATATGATGGGACAAGAGCAATTGATGGCGGTGGCGCAGAATTCAGAGAAGGAATTGCTTCTGGAGGAAAAGCGATAAAATTTCGATGTTTTGTATCTAAAGAAAATGCTGCTCAGTTTCCACATTTAGTTAAGTTTATTAATGAATTGCAATCTAAAGAAACGTATCAAACTATTTCTAAAATGATTGATAGAGATTTATCAAATTCATATGTCAGAGTTGAGGTTATTTGTGATAGAGAGGGATTTTGGTTAAAACCTCATTGTGACATCAAAGAAAAATTAATGTCAGGATTAATATTTGTCAATAATACTAATGAGTCTGAGGATCTAGGTACGGATTTTTATAATGAAAAGTTAGAGAAAGTTAAAACTTTACCTTATAGAAATAATTATGGGTATCTTTTTACTAGTGGTCCAAATACCTGGCACGGTATGGAAAAAAAGAAAATTTTAAAAGAAAGACGATGTTTACAAGTCAATTATGTGACTTTTGAAACAGATTGGAGAGTTGAATAATTTATTTTTCCCAATTAAATCTAGGAAAAGAGTCAAAAACTTTAAAAATTCCCTCAGACCACTGATTACAAACCTTTGAATAATTCTCATCTGTAACATTTAAACACTCAAGTGTAGAAAGATTATCAGCATCTTTTTTCAGCACTGCAAAATCTATCGGAGGTCCAACAGTAAGATCGCTTTTTAATGTAGAGTCCATAGAAATCAGTGCACATCTTGATGCATCACCAATTGAAACATTTGGTTTAATTACCCTATCAAGAATAGGTTTTCCGTATTTTACCTCACCGATTACAAGATACGGTTTACTGTCAGCTGGTCTTATATAATTTCCTTGAGGATAAACTAAATATAATTCATGTTGCTGACCTTTAATTTGCCCTCCAACAATAAAAGTAGAACCTAACAAAACGTTATCAGTGTTTATTCCTTGAGGTGATGAATGTTCAATATTTAATGATCCAATATAAGATGCTATTTGTTCAAAATCATTGCAAGTATTTAAATTCATTATGCCTGTAGTACTCTTTAAATCTTTTTCAATTGATTTATAAACTGCCTGAGATGTTCCTAAATTTCCTGATGTTACGATTACAACAGTTCTATCGCCCACATCGTGTGTCATCATTTTAGAATAAATATTTACATTATCTAAACCAGCATTTGTCCTTGAGTCTGAAGCAAAAACAAGACCTTCGTTTGTTTTAATACCTATACAGTAAGTCATCTCACATTAATAATTAGTTAATTATAACATTTTTTCATAATCAATTAAAAGCATAACAGATATATCTAATATGCATTTGCTTATTTTATTCAAGTATTAAACACTGAGTTGTTATGGTCTCAAAGCTTTGGAAAAACTATAATTCAAGTCATGCTTACGATGGTTATTTTACTAAAGATAACAAACTTCGAAAGCACGCAACAATAATCTCATCCATTTTAGAGAGATACGGCAAAAAAAAGCTTCAAGAAATTGAAAAAAATTGTCAAAGCACGATTAGTGCCAGAGGTATTAACTTTAGAGTTTATGCTGCTAACAATAGAGCAGAAGAAAAGAAATGGCCTCTTGATATAATTCCAAGAATAATTCCTAAAACACAATGGAACAAAGTTTCAAAAGGTTTAAAGCAGCGAGTAAAAGCTTTAAATTTATTTATTGATGATGTTTATAATCAAAAAAAAATATTCAAAGATAAAGTTGTACCAAAAGAAATTATTTTTAATTCCCCTTTTTATGTAAAAGAATGTGAGGATTTTTCTCCTAAATACAAAGCTTGGTCAAATATTTCTGGTGTTGATTTAATAAGAAATACTAATGGTGATTATTTAGTTTTAGAAGATAATCTAAGAGTACCTTCGGGTGTATCTTACATGCTCGAAAATAGAATGGTAATGAGAGATGTATTTCCTGAATTATTTACAAGATATAAAGTTGCATCAATTCATCAATACACAAACAAATTGTTCAATTGTATGGTCGAATGTATTCCAAAGAAAACTGCAAACCCACATATGGTAGTTTTAACTCCAGGTATATATAATTCAGCCTACTTTGAGCACTCTTTCTTGGCTGAGCAGATGGGTATTGCATTAGTTGAAGGAAAAGATTTATTCGTTGAAAACGATATTGTTTATATGAAGACTGTCAAAGGTCCTCTTAAGGTTGATTGTATATACAGACGACTTGATGATAACTTTTTAGATCCAAAAGTATTTTTCAAAGGTTCACTAATAGGGGTACCAGGATTATTTAAGAGCTGGCGTAAAGGAAATGTTGGTATAATTAATGCTATAGGCACTGGAGTAGCTGATGACAAAGTAGTTTACTCTTATGTTAATAAAATGATTGTTTATTACCTTGGTGAACAGCCAATCTTGAACCAGGTAGAAACCTACTTATGTCACAATAAAAATGAAAGAAACTATGTAATTGAAAATATTTCTAAATTAGTTGTGAAACCTGCTAATGCCTCAGGTGGTTATGGAATAATGATAGGGCCTAAAGCAGATAAAAAAGAAAGAGACGAAGTAATTGCTAAAATTAAAAAAAATCCGAGAGAGTATATTGCGCAACCACTTGAAACTCTCTCAACTGCACCAACAATCACTGAGAATGATATTGAGCCTAGGCATCTAGATTTACGACCTTTTGTTCTTAGTGGAAAAACTACGTATGTGAGCACAGGAGGATTAACTAGAGTTGCACTTAGAAAAGGAAGTACAATTGTTAATAGTTCTCAAGGTGGAGGATCTAAAGATACACTAATAGTTGATGTCTAAATTTTTATATATCCTGAAGAGAAGTAACCTCTAGTTTTTTTGTTTTAAGTGATTTGATTGCCTCCAAACATGCCAGTGCTGTTGACATATTTGTGCAATAAGGAACTTTGTTTTTAAGCGTCCCCCTTCTAAGGGCTATCGCATCGTTTAATCTGTGTTCAGAATTTCCACCGCCAGTATTAATGACAAGACCAATTTTTTTAGAGTCTAATACATCTACTATATGAGGGGATCCACTACTTACTTTATTAATAATTCTGCATTTCATCCCATGTTTTCTGATGTATTCAGCTGTTCCTCTAGTTGCACAAAGTGTAAAATTTAATTTAATCAATTCTTTTGCTAAACTTATTCCCTCATCTTTATGACTATCTTTTAAAGAGATAAATGCTAATCCATTTTTAGGTAAAGAATTAGCAGACGCTATTTGGCTTTTTGCAAAAGCCATACCAAAGTTTTTATCAAATCCCATTACCTCACCTGTTGATTTCATCTCTGGACCTAAAAGCAAATCACTATTTGGAAATTTGTTAAACGGGAATACAGCTTCTTTAACTGCATACATTCCTCTAGACCTATCTTTTAAATTAAATTTAGATAATTTTTCACCTGCCATCACACGTGATGCAATTTTTGCAAGTGGCAATCCTTTTGCTTTTGATACAAATGGTACTGTTCGACTTGCTCGAGGATTAACTTCAATTACATAAATTTCATCTTTTTTAATTGCAAATTGAATATTCATAAAACCTTTAACTTTTAAAGCTAATGCTAATTTTTTAGTTTGGTTCTCTATTTCTTTAATCAAAAATGGTTTTATAGATATAGGAGGTAAACTACATGCAGAGTCCCCAGAATGAATACCAGCTTCCTCTATATGTTGCAGTATTCCTGCAACATGAACTTGTTTTCCATCTGAAATGGCATCGACATCAACTTCCATAGCATGATTAATAAATTTATCTATTAAAATTGGATTTTCTTCAGCAGCTTTAAAAGCCTCTTCTACAAAATTTTTGAGTTGACCTTTTTCATGAACTATTTCCATTGCTCTTCCACCCAATACATAAGATGGTCTTACCATTAAAGGTAAACCAATTTTTTCTGAAATTTGTATTGCTTCTTTAAATGTTTTTGCAATCCCACTTTCAGCTTGTTTTAATTTCAGTTTATTTAACAATTTTCTAAATAGATCTCTGTCCTCAGCTAAATCTATAGAATTATACTGCGTTCCTAGAATTGGAAATTTGTGATCATGTAAAAATTTTGCAAGTTTGATTGGTGTTTGTCCACCAAACTGAGCGATAATTCCAACCAAATTACCTTTTTCTTGCTCTTTTTTAATAATATTAAAAACATATTCTTCTTTTAGGGGTTCAAAATAAAGTCTGTCACTCGTGTCATAGTCGGTTGAAACAGTTTCAGGATTACAATTGACCATGATTGTTTCAAAACCAGCGTCTTTCAAAGAAAAACTTGCCTGACAACAACAATAATCAAATTCTATACCTTGTCCTATTCTGTTAGGACCACCTCCTAAAATAATAATTTTTTTCTTAGTTGATGGTTTTGCCTCACAATCTGAATTAATTGAGAAATTTCTTTGATATGTTGAATACATATAAGGTGTAAAAGATTTGAATTCAGCAGCACAAGTATCAACTTTTTTGAAAACTGGTAAAATTTTAAGTGCTGTTCTCTTTCTTCTAACAATTTCTTCGGAAGTTTTAGATAATTCAGAAAGTTTTCTGTCAGAAAAGCCAATTGATTTTATTCTATTAAATTCAACAAAATCCTTTGGTAATCCTTTCTTTTTAATCATAATCTCTGTATCTACAATTTCCTTAATCTGTTCTAAAAACCATGTGTCAATTTTAGATAATGCAAATATTTTTTTTAAATTAACTTTTTTTCGTATTGCTTCTGCAACAACAAGAAGTTTGTTTGGAATATTTTCTTTGAGTTTTTTTTCAATTTGTTTTTTATTTAGATCTAGCACTCTATCTAATCCTGAAAGACCAGTTTCAAGTGAAACCATTGCTTTTTGAAGCGACTCTTTGAAATTTCTACCAATTGCCATTGCTTCGCCAACAGATTTCATAGATGTACCTAGAGTAGCTGGTGAGGTTGAAAATTTTTCAAAAGTAAATCTTGGAATTTTGGTCACAACATAATCAATGCTAGGCTCAAAGGAAGCTGGTGTAACTTTTGTGATTTCATTTTTTAATTCATCTAAAGTGTAACCAACAGCAAGTTTCGCAGCAACTTTAGCAATTGGAAACCCAGTTGCTTTTGATGCAAGTGCTGAAGATCTTGAAACTCTAGGATTCATTTCAATCACAACCATTCTTCCATTTCTTGGATTAATTGCAAATTGAACATTGGATCCACCAGTTTCCACTCCTATTTTTCTTAAGCAGGCAATGGAAGCATTTCTCATAACTTGATATTCTTTATCAGTAAGTGTTAGTGCTGGGGCAACAGTTACAGAGTCTCCAGTATGAATTCCCATTGGATCTACATTTTCAATAGAACAGATAATGATACAGTTATCTTTTTTGTCTCTCACAACCTCCATCTCAAATTCTTTCCAGCCTTCTAAGCATTCTTCAACCAATACTTGACTAACTGGGGATTCGTGAAGTCCATTTTTAATTATTTTTAAGTAGTCTTTTTTATTTTTCGCAATACCACCACCAAGACCTCCAAGAGTAAATGCAGGTCTTATAATAGCTGGAAGACCAATTTTTTTTAGAACTTTAGAGGCTTGATTGATTTTATTTACAATCTCAGATTTAGGTAAATCTAAACCTATATCGATCATATTTTTTCTAAATTTCTTCCTATCCTCTGCATTTGCAATTGCCTTAGAGTTTGCACCTATGAGTTCAATTTTATATTTTTTTAAAATTCCTATTTTTTCAGCCTCCATTGCAAGATTAAGTGCAGTTTGACCACCCATTGTTGGAAGAATTGCATCAGGCTTTTCTTTTACAAGTATTTTTTCTAAAACTTCTAAAGTTATGGGTTCTATATAAGTTTTGTCTGCAACATCGGGATCGGTCATGATAGTTGCTGGATTGGAGTTAATTAAAATTACTTTATAACCCTCATCTTTCAACGCCTTACAAGCTTGTGTACCTGAGTAATCAAACTCACATGCTTGACCAATAATAATGGGACCAGCTCCCACAACTAATATCTTTTTAATATCTTTTCTTTTTGGCATTTTTTTTCATATTGTTAATAAATTCTTGAAAGAGGTAGACACTATCCTGTGGTCCAGGGTTTGATTCTGGATGATATTGCACTGAAAATATAGGTTTGTTTTTAAGTCTTATTCCCTCAATGGTGTTATCAAATAGAGACATATGAGTGACTTCAATTTTTTTTGGTAAGGTTTCTTCAACTACTACAAAACCATGATTTTGACTGGTGATTTCAACTTTATCATGTATTAAATTTTTAACAGGATGATTAGCCCCTCTATGTCCCAACTTCATTTTTTTTGTTTTTCCACCTAAAGCTAAAGCTAAAATTTGATGACCTAAACAAATTCCAAATATAGGTAAATTTTTTTTGATTAATTTGTCGAGTATTTCTATTGCATATTTTCCTGTAGCTGCTGGGTCACCAGGACCATTGGATAAAAATATTCCATTTGGTTTAAGATTTATAATTTTTTCAGCAGAAGTTTTGCAAGGTACAACTGTTACTTTACATTTGAAATCGGAGAAATATCTTAAAATATTTTTTTTTATTCCATAATCAATTGCAACTACATGAAAAAGATTTTTTGTATTCTTTTTAAATCCTATTTCTTTTTTCCAAGTTTGAAGTCCTTTCCAAATATAGTTCTTTGGAGTTGTAACAGTTTCCGCAAGATCAAGGTTTTTTAAACCACTCCATTTGATTGTTGAATTTGTTAACTTGCTAACATTAAACTTTCCATTCTTTGAGTAAGCAATTGTTCCCTTAGGTGCGCCTTTATCTCTTATAAAGTTTGTTAAACTTCTTGTATCTAGTCCTGTAATCCCTACAATTTTATTTTTTTTTAGCCAGGTATCTAAATGTAGAAATGCTCTATAATTTGAAGGAGACGTTATTTCTGAGTTAAAGATTACTCCTCTTGTCCAGATTCTATCAGACTCGATATCTTCCTTATTAGTTCCAACATTTCCAATATGTGGAAACGTAAAATTTATAATCTGACCTGCATAAGAAGGATCTGAAATTATTTCTTGGTAACCTGTTAAAGAAGTATTAAAGCAAACTTCTCCTGTTGCTTCTCCTTCATAGCCAATCCCAATCCCTTTAAAAACCTTCTTGTTTTCAAGAACTAAAACGCCTGTATTAATTTGTGAATTTTTTGAGTTAGATTTTTTTGCTTTTTTGATCAATTACAACTCATAAGTTAAAGGTTAATACAATAATTGCACTATTATCGCAACAGAGATGTATTATAAAATTGTAAAAAAACAATTTTTCTTTTGAAGAATTATTTCTTTGAAGTAGATTAAAAAAATTATGTCTTTAAAAGATACTATCGAAAACGAATATAAAACTGCTCTTAAATCGAAAGATAAAAATAAGATATCAACCTATAGGTTAATATTGTCATCCATAAAGGATTTAGACATAGTTAATCGATCTGGACCCAATAAAAAAGATACAGACGATGAAGATATCAAGAAGCTTCTCAAAAAAATGGTTAAACAACGAGCCGAATCGATTGATATCTATAAAAAGAATAATCGGAATGATCTGTTAGAAGTTGAACAAAATGAATATGATATTTTAACTGGATTTCTTCCAAAGCAACTAGGAGAAGAGGAAACTAAAAAAATTTGTGCAGATATAATTGCTAAACTGGGTGCTAATTCAATAAAAGATATAGGGAAAGTAATGGGGGAATTAAAGAAAACCCATTCTGATGAAATTGATTTTGCTAAAGCAGGCCCGATGATCAAAGATTTATTAAATAAATAATGAAGTATCCAAAAGAATACCTTGATGAAATTAAGACAAGGTTAAAAGTATCTACAGTTGTTTCAAAAACCGTTGCGTTAAAAAAAAGAGGAAAAGAGTTTGTTGGTTTATCTCCATTTAAAAATGAAAAAACCCCTTCATTTACCGTAAATGATGAAAAAGAATTTTATCATTGTTTTGCAACCTCAGAGCATGGAAATATTTTTGATTTTGTTATGAAAATTCAAAATCTTAAGTTTGGTGAAGCAGTCAAGTATTTAGCTCAATTAGCTGGAATGCAGCCCTATATGTTTTCAAAACAAGATGAGGAAAGAGAAAAAAAATGGAAAGAGTACCAATCAATCTTTAGTGAGTATGTAGATTTTTATCACAATGAATTATTAAAAAATGAGAGTCATTCTATTGGAAGAGAATATTTAAAAAATAGATCTTTAACTAGGGAAGAAGTAAAAAAATTTAAAATTGGATATGTGGAAAAAAGTCCAAATTTCTTTGAAAAATTAAAAGATAATTATAGTCAGCAAACTTTAGTTGAAACAGGATTGTTTTACCTTGACGAAAAAAAGAAAATATATGTTGAGAGATTTAGAGGACGTTTAATTTTTCCAATTAATAATATTTCAGGTCAACCCATAGCTTTAGGTGGAAGGATAATTGAAAATTTAAACTATTTAGCTAAATATATAAATTCACCTGAAACAAATTTCTTTAAAAAAGGATCTAATTTATATAATTTAGATTTAGCTCGAAAGCTTTCAAATAAAATAGATCATATTTATTTAGTTGAGGGTTATATGGATGTTGTTGGCCTAAGTAAGAACGGCATTGATAATGCAGTTGCAAATCTTGGAACTTCTTTGACAGATAAGCAAATTTTAACTCTTAATCAATTTTTTGATGATATCATTATTTGCTTTGATGGTGATGAAAGTGGTTATAAGGCAGCGTTAAGAGCTGCTGAAAATTCTATTAAAGAATTAAAACCCGAAAAACAAATTTCATTTTTATTCCTACCAGATAAAGAAGACCCTGACAGCTATGTGAACAAAAATGGTAAAGCTAATTTCATTGATTTTACAAATAAAACTAAGATATCAATTCATCAATTTATTTTTAGTCATTATAAAAAACAAACTGAAAATAACCCCTCGTCATTGGCAATTTTTGAAAAAAAATTGCGAAATATTGTAAATACAATTAAAGACGATTTTATAAAAAAATATGTATTAGAATATTTTTTAGAAAAAATCGCAGAATTAACACCTCATTCTAATCTAAATAAAAAGAAGTTTTTTATTAAACAAACTAAATCTTTAGATAAAACTAAGAAGTATTTTAATGAAAGTCAGTCACTCACTGGTGTTGAGCTTAAAGAGTTTTCTTTGCTTTATTTAGTAATGAATAATTTAATTTTGTTACAAGCTAACATACATTTAATTGAAAATATCAAGTTGTTTACTAATGTTAATAAAAAAATATTTAAACTAATAATAGAGAAACTAAAATCTGGTGAACAAATTTCAATTGAGGACTTAAATTTAGATAATCAATTATTAGAAAAAATTAATAAATTTGCGCCTATTAAGCATATTCTTAAAAATCAAGCGCATGACGATCAAAAAACTATTGAGCTATTGGAGGATATTTCTAGGGATTTAATAAACTATGATCTTGAATTCAGAATCCAAGAATTAGAATCGAAGTTCTCAGTCGACATGAGTGAGACTACATTTAATGAGCTAAAAGAGCTTAAAAAAAAGCAAAATCTCAATTAATCCAACCAATTTAGGCATGGATTTTTATAGATTTGACATTATATAAGATATCCAAACTTTTATTGCCGTGGAAAGAATTATAACAAAATCATTTGCTAGACTAATGGGTCGTGGAACTCATAGAGGCTTTATCACTTATGAGGAATTAAATAAATCACTTGGGAAAAGAAATTTGTCAGTTGATAACTTGGCTCAAGCATTCATTCATATCTTAGATGAAAAAGTTTCCTTAGTAGAAAAAAAATCTGATTTTAAAGTTTTAAGAAAAAAAGAAAATTCAAACAAAGAAGAAGGGAAGACAATTGAAAAAAGTGACGATCCAATCAGAATGTACTTACGTGAAATGGGCGGAGTCGAATTACTATCAAGAGAAGGAGAAATAGCAATTGCAAAGAGAATAGAAGCTGGCAAAGATATTATGTTGATTGCTCTTTCTCAAAGCCCAATAACAGCGCAACAATTTTTTGATTGGAATGAGCAATTACAAAAAGATGAAATACTTGTTAGAGAAATAATTGATATTGATACAAACTACATGGAAGATGAGTCCACAGGACCTAGTGCAAAACAAAAAAATGCAGGAGATGTAGATAATAATGAAGATAACTCCTCGGATGAAGATGACGATTTTAATCCTACACTTGCAGCAATGGAAACAGAGATAAAACCTAAAGTTTTAAAAACAATTAATATACTTACTAAAGAATATACTAAATTGATAAAGTACCAAAAAGAAAAATTAGAATGTCTCCTAAATTCACAAAATTTTTCACCTACGAAGGAAAAAAGTTATGAAAAGATTGTGAACGATATTTTAGAAAATATTAAATCTCTTCAGTTGTCACCTTCAGTTTTAGAAGAACTTGTGCAAAAGCATTATATAGAAAATAAAAAAATTATCTCTCTTGAGGGTAACCTGTTGCGACTTGCTATGGATTATAAAATACCAAGAAATGAATTTATCAAGTTTTATGTTGGTAATGAGATAAATCCTAATCTTAAAAAATTTTTAGATACAAATCCTGTATGGAGACAATTTTTTATTAAAAATAAAGATGAATTTAAAAATATTAGGGAACGTTTAATTGAAATCAGTTATAAAATAAATATTTCGGTAACAGATTTTAAAAAGCTAGTTAGTAGAGTACAAAAAGGTGAGAAAGAGTCCAGAATTGCAAAAAAAGAAATGGTAGAAGCTAATTTAAGATTAGTTATCTCTATAGCAAAAAAATATACAAATCGAGGTCTCCAGTTTTTAGATTTAATTCAAGAAGGCAACATTGGATTAATGAAAGCTGTAGATAAGTTTGAGTATAGAAGAGGATATAAATTTTCAACATATGCAACATGGTGGATTAGACAAGCAATCACAAGATCAATTGCAGACCAGGCTAGAACGATTAGGATTCCTGTTCATATGATTGAGACAATTAATAAAATTGTAAGAACACAAAGATTGATTTTGAGTGAATTTGGTCGAGAAGCTACTCCAGAGGAGTTAGCTCAAAAACTTAGAATGCCATTAGATAAAGTTAGAAAAGTACTAAAAATTTCAAAAGAACCAGTATCATTAGAAAAACCAGTCGGAGATGAAGAAGACAGCAGTCTAGGTGATTTTATTGAGGATACTAAAGCTTTGGCTCCCCTAGAACAAGCAATTAAGTCTAATCTTGGAGAAGCAACAACTAAAATTTTGTCGACTTTAACTCCTAGAGAGGAAAGAGTTTTAAGGATGAGATTTGGTGTGGGAATGAATACCGATCATACTTTGGAAGAAGTTGGGTTGCAGTTTTCCGTCACAAGAGAAAGAATTCGACAAATTGAAGCAAAAGCTCTTAGAAAATTAAAACATCCTAGCAGATCTAAACAACTTAAAAGTTTCTTAGAAAGTTAGTGATGGGCCGTTAGCTCAATAGTAGAGTACTGCATTGACATTGCAGGGGTAGTTGGAGCGTAACCAACACGGCCCACCATAGATAAATATCTTTAATTTGATAACTTTTTAAAAATGATATAATTACTTCAAATTAATGGGCCTGTAGCTCAGTTGGTTAGAGCAGTACACTCATAATGTATTGGTCCCAGGTTCGAGTCCTGGCGGGCCCACCAAATTCAGTAAAATCAACGTTAGAAATTTTATAAATTCTAAAATTATTCAAAAAACTCTTAAAAACCTAACCTCATTGTATACGAAATTGTGTAATTAACTTTTTG
>CACBBX010000020.1 GCA_902537575.1 uncultured Pelagibacteraceae bacterium | reverse complement strand
TATCGAGGTACTCGTCTTTATCATCGCTAATTGGTTCGTTGACAATTCCTGTATATATTTTTTTTGATAATCAGTTAGGTAGTGCTTTTTTTTTTGGAACTATGTTTGTTTTAATATTTTATACTCACAGAGAAAATATTAAACGATTGAAAAATAAAGAAGAAACAAAGACAAAAATTTATTAAATTGACTATCAACTACATTTAAGTAGTTTGTTAAATTATGAATCTAGTGATAGTTGAGAGTCCAGCAAAAGCAAAAACAATTAACAAATATTTAGGTGACAATTACACTGTTTTAGCTAGTTATGGTCATATTAGAGATTTACCTTCAAAGAATGGTTCTGTTGATCCGGATCAAAATTTTAAAATGGAATGGGAAATTGACAATTTTTCAAAAAAGTATCTTAAGGAAATAACTGATGCTGCTAAAGATTCCTCTAAAATTATATTGGCAACAGACCCCGATCGTGAGGGTGAAGCTATAGCATGGCATGTTAAGGAATATTTGGAAGAAAAAAAACTTCTTAAAGATAAAGAAGTTGAAAGAGTTGTATTCAACGAAATTACCAAAAAAGCTGTAACTTTTGGAATTGAAAATCCAAGACAAATTGAACCTTTATTGGTTGATGCTTATATGGCTAGGAGAGCACTAGATTATCTTGTTGGTTTTAATATTTCACCAATATTGTGGACTAAACTTCCTGGATCAAAGTCAGCTGGTAGAGTGCAATCAGTTGCTTTAAAATTAATAACAGAAAGAGAGCATGAAATTGAATTATTTAATCCAGAAGAGTTTTGGACTTTAAGTTTAAAATTTCAAGATGAAAAAAAAAATATAATTACTGCAAGTATCTATCAATTGAATGCACAAAAAATTGAAAAATTCTCTTTTAAAAAAAAAGAAAATATTCAAATGGCAATCTCAGAACTTAAGAATAAAAAATTTAATATTAGTAATATTTCTTCAAAAATTGTTAATAGAAATCCATCAGGTCCATTTACAACTTCTACGCTTCAACAAGTTGCCTCAAGTAGATTAGGATTTGGAGCTTCTAGAACTATGCAAATTGCACAAAAACTTTATCAGGGAATAGAAATTGAAGGCGAAACTGTTGGTTTAATTACATACATGAGAACAGATGGCACAAATTTATCAGCTGATGCAGTAAGTGATTTTAGAAATTTTATTAAAAAGAGTTATGGAAGCGAATATATTCCTAATGAAGCAAATAATTATTCAGGTAAAAAAGCTAAAAATGCTCAAGAAGCACATGAAGCTATTAGACCTACAGATATAAATAGAACTCCTGAAACTGTTAAAAATTATTTAAGCACAGACCAAAATAGACTTTACAATTTGATATGGAGTAAAGCCCTGTCTTCTCAAATGGTTTCTGCTAAATTTGATAGAAATACTATTACAATTGAAACCGACGATAAAAACACAGTTTGTAAAGCGAGTGGTTCAGTTTTAAAATTTGATGGATTTTTAAAAATTTATAAAAATCTTAATGCTGAAGATGATGATGAAATACTTCCTGCGGTAAATAAAGGACCTGTAAATATTGAGTCCTTTTTAGACGAACAACATTTTACTCAACCACCTCCAAGATACTCTGAGGCAAGTTTAGTTAAGAAATTAGAGGAGCTTGGAATAGGGCGACCCTCAACATATGCAAGTATAATTTCGACAATTTCTAATCGTGGATATGCTGATATAATTAATAAGAGATTTTTTCCAACCGATCGAGGAAAGTTAATTTCTGCTTTTTTAGAAAAATTATTTTCTAAATATGTTGATTATAATTTTACTGCAGGATTAGAAGACCAGTTAGATGAAATTACTACTGGAAAAGAAAGCTGGATAAAAGTTTTAGAATTATTTTGGAAAGACTTTAATAACAATGTATCAAAAGTTAAAGAGAAAAGAACTAGAGAGGTTTTGGATTTACTAAATGAAAGTCTGGGTACATTAATTTTTGATAAAGATAAAAATGGTAAAGTTATTAGAAAATGCCAATTGTGTAATACAGGATCATTAAGTTTAAAAAATAGTTTTAGAGGTGGTGCATTTATTGGATGCTCTAATTATCCAGAATGTAAATATACTAGGCCTTTATCAAAAGCTAAAGCTGCTGCTCAAGCTCAATTAGCTGAACCAAAGTATTTAGGAAAACATGATAATGGAAATGATATTTTTCTTAAAAACGGCAGATTTGGACCTTATTTGCAATATGAAAAGCTTCCAGAAGTCACTGAAGAAAAAGAAAAAAAGAAAAGAAAGAAAAAAATTAAGAAAGATGTTAATGAATTTATAAAAAATGTATCCATCCCTAAAGGAATTAAATTAGAAAGTATAGACCTTGATAAAGCAAAATTTTTATGTTCACTACCGAAATCTTTGGGTGTTAATCCTGATAATCAAAAAGAGATTTCATTAAATACAGGGAGATTTGGACCCTATCTAAAGTGTGAAAACAAGTCTGCTAGACTAGAAAATGTTGAAGATATATTCTCAATCGGTTTGAATAGAGCAATAACATTAATAGCTGATGCAAAACCAGGTAGAATGTCATCTTCAATCATAAAAGATCTTGGAGAACATCCGGAAGACAAAAAACCTGTAAGAATCATGAAAGGCCAATATGGTCCTTACGTAAAGTACAAATCTCTAAATGCAACAATTCCAGAGGAAAAAGACCCTACAGAGTTAAATATGGAAGAGGCCCTTATCCTTATTGAGAAAAGACGTGAATACGATAAAAACAAAAAAATAAAAAAAAGAAAATAAAATGAAAAAAGTTAATTTATTATTTTTAACTATAATTATAATTTCTTTAAACTTATCAATCGCATCGGCACAAGATTGTAGTAAATTAGAAAAATTAAGTAAAGAATACGCAGAGTGTAATGCTAATATAGTAAAAAAAAAAATATCAACTAAAATAAATGATGGGAAGGAAAAATTTAATAAATCTAAATTCAAAGAAACACTAATAAAATTCAAAAATAGTAAAAATCATAAAGAATTTATGGAAAAAATTAAAAATGATAGTTAATAAAAAAATTGAGGAATTAAAAATAGTATTACCAGAAGCAAAAGCTCCAGTAGGTTCATATGTTGCTACAAAAATAGTTGGAAAACTTCTTTATATATCTGGACAAATATCAATCGATGAAAATGGTAAATTAATAAAAGGGAAGATAGGTAAAGAGCTCACAACAGATCAAGGTTACGATGCTGCGAAAAGATGTGGTTTAAGCATTGTTTCGCAAGTTAAAAATGCATGTAATGGAGATTTATCTAAAGTAAAATCTTGTATTAAATTAACCGGATTTGTTAATTCTTCTGATGATTTTATTGAGCAACCTAAAGTTATAAATGGAGCTTCAGATTTGATATCTTTAATTTTTGGCGAAGCAGGAATGCATACAAGAGCTGCAGTTAGTACCAACAGTCTACCATTAGGCGTATCTGTTGAAGTAGATGCTATATTTGAATTAAATTAATTTATCTACCTACACTAAAATAATCAATGTTCAATTTTTTCATTTTCTGAGGTGAATACAAATTTCGCATATCATATATTTTAAATTTCTGTTTTTTGATTAATTTTTTGAAATTTAGAATTTTAAAATCATTCCACTCAGTATGTAAAATAACTAAATCAGCTTTTATGCAAGCATCAGAAATTGTACTGCAATAATTAACATTTTTAAAACTTTTAAAATCATCTTTTTCACCTGACGGATCATAATATTTAATTTTACAATTTTTTTTATTAAGATATTTAATCATTGGTATGCTTGATGCCTCACGCATATCGTCTGTGTTTGGTTTAAATGTTACACCCAAAAAAGTTATTATTTTATTTTTTAAATTTCCACTAAGAATTTTATTAACTCTTTTAATAAGTAAAGTTTTGCGGTTTTCGTTAGAGTTAACTACACTTTTGACAATGGACAAATCAGTTTTAAATTTATTACCAGTATCAATTAAAGCACGTGTGTCTTTTGGAAAACAAGAACCACCATATGCTGGCCCTGCTCTTAAAAATCTATCACCAATACGTTGATCTAAACCCATGCCTGAAGCAACATCTTTAATGTCAACATTTGCTTTTTCACACAAATTAGCTATTTCATTTATAAATGAAATCTTTGTTGCTAAAAAAGCATTTGAAGCGTACTTGATGAGTTCTGCACCTCTTCTTGAGGTATTAAAATATCTGCTTGTTTTTTTTATGATTGGTAAATATAAAGATTTTAAAATTTTGTTGGCCTTCTTACTATCGGTTCCAATAATTACCCTGTCAGGATAGATAAAATCTCTAATAGCTTCACCCTCTCTTAAAAATTCAGGATTTGACACAACATCGACTAATTTCTTTTTCTTTAGATTAATTAATATTTTCTCAATTTGATCTCCTGTAGATACAGGGACAGTAGATTTAGTAACTATTATTTTATATTTTTTAATTATCTTCTTTAAATCATTGGCAACACTAAAAACAAATTTTAAATCAGCTGAATTAGTTTTTTTTTTAGTGGGTGTTCCAACACAAATAAAAATTATATCTGAATTTATTACTGCTTCTTTTAATTCTGTGGTAAAAATTAATCTTTTTTGTTTAAAATTTTTTTTTAAAATTTCTTCAAGACCTGGTTCAAAAATTGGTACTATTCCTTTATTTAGTAAATCAATTTTTTTTTGATCTTTATCTACACAGTAAACTGTATTACCGATATCAGAAAAACATATTCCGCTTACAAGTCCAACGTAACCAGTACCTATCATACAAATTTTCATAATTTTCCTATTTCAATATTAGATTTTATAAATCCATCCATTGTACCGCAGTCCAAATATTTACCTTTAAAATTGTGTGCAATAAATTTTTCATTGTCATTAATAAGAGATTGTATTGCATCTGTAATGTGTATCTCACCACCTTTACCTGGTTTTTGATTTAATAATTTATTAAAAATTGTCTTTGGTAAAATATATCTACCAATTACTGCTTTGTTTGATGGAGCATTTTTAACAGATGGTTTCTCAACCACATCTTTAATAATAAAATTATTTTTAGAAACTTTTTTACTCAAATTGTATATACCCCACCTAGATACAGTTTTTTTGTCAACCTTCATACTGGCCATAACAGATGATTTATATTTTTTGTGAGTAGAAATCATAGATTTAGAACAATTGTGTTTAATTATCAGATCATCAGGTAACAACATTAAAAAATATTTATCTTTAATAAATTTTTTTGTTTTTAGAACTGCATCTCCTGTACCTTTGGGCTTATTTTGATAAACAAACTTTATCATTTTTTTATATTTTCGAATTTTTTTGTATGCATCAATAGTTTTAGGATCTTTTTTC
The DNA here is from genome assembly GCA_902537575.1 of uncultured Pelagibacteraceae bacterium. Lineage (GTDB taxonomy): Bacteria > Pseudomonadota > Alphaproteobacteria > Pelagibacterales > Pelagibacteraceae > Pelagibacter. The sequence goes on along the minus strand of CACBBX010000020.1, from coordinate 8,471 downwards.
TTTTTTATAATTTTTTTATAAAGTGCATCACTATAAAAATATCTTTTAATCATCATTTTCTTTTTTGAAATAATAAAAATTATCTCTTTAATACCAGCGTCGATACATTCTTGTAAAATATACTCTATTCCAGGTTTTCCATTAATAGGTAGTAACTCCTTTGCAAAAACACTTGTCAACGGCAACAATCTGGTGCCAAGTCCAGCCAATGGAATAATAGCTTGTTTAATCATTTAAATGTTTTACTTATTTAAGGATTTTACACAAATGAAAATTTTATTAAATAAGACATCATTGACTAAATCATTAAGGCATTTTAGTGATATTGGGTTTGTTCCTACAATGGGATCAATACATAAAGGACATTTATCACTTATTAGTAAGTCGAATCAAACATGTCATAAAACAGTAGTTAGTATTTTTGTTAATCCAAAGCAGTTCAATAATAAAAAAGATTTCAAAACTTACCCTAAAAATATTAAAAAAGATTTAAAGACTTTAAGTCAAAGTAAAACAGTTGATTTTGTCTATATTCCAAAATTTAAAGATATTTTTATAAATAATAGAAAACCTAAAATTAAACTGATTAATAAAGATAAAATTTTATGTGCTAAATTTAGAAAAGGCCATTTTGAAGGCGTTTTAGATGTAATGAATAGATTAACTGATATGGTTAGACCAACCAAAATTTTTATGGGCAATAAAGATTTTCAACAGTTTTTTTTAATTAAAAAACATTTAGAGAAAAAATACAATACCAATGTTGTAGTATGCAAAACTATTCGCGAAAAAAATAACGTTGCGCTATCATCAAGAAATCACCTTCTCTCAAAAGAAAATCTTATATTAGCTGGTAAAATAGTAAGAAAATTAATCAATGTGAAAAAAAATATTAAAAATAAAAAAAATAAAAATAAATATTTATTAACTGTAAAGGATGGTTTTCAAAAACAATTTAAAATTAAAATTGAGTATTTAGAACTTAGAGATATAACTAACTTAAAATTGTCAAATGTTATTAATAAATCTAGGCTTTTTGTTGCGTACTATTTAAATGGAGTAAGGTTAATTGATAATCTCTAACTTATAGAAAATAAGCACCAACACCCAAAAAGGATACAAAACCAATTACATCCGTTATTGTTGTAACAAACACACTCGATGCAATTGCTGGATCAATATTCATTTTTTTAAGAGTAAATGGAACTAATATTCCAAATAAACCTGCAATGATCATTGTTAAAACCATTGAAATAGCGATTATTATTGATAGAAGATTATCTTGAAACCATATTTGAACAATTATTGCACTTATAATTGCAAAAATAACTCCATTCAAAATACCAATTGAAAACTCTTTAAAAACATTTGAAGAAAAATTATTTTTAGTTAAATCATTAGTTGCAATAGTTCTTACAGTAACCGCTAATGTTTGCATTCCAGCATTACCACCCATTGAAGCGACTATTGGCATTAAAAATGCTAAAACTACCATTTGTTCAATTGTTGCTCCAAATAAACTTATACACCACGTTGCTAAAAAAGCTGTAAATAAATTTAATAGCAACCAATTAAATCTTCTTTTTGTTTTGGTTATTACTCCATCTGTTATTTCCTCGTCACCAACCCCTGCTAATCTCAATGCATCTTCTTCCGCTTCTTCCTTTAAAACTGTTAGCACATCATCATTCATGATCATACCTACAAGCTTGTTATTTTTGTCGACAACTGCTGCTGAATTTAGATTGTAGTTTTCAAACAAGTTAGCAACTTCCTCCTTGTCCATATCTACAGGTACTAATAATTGAGACTCGGACATTACAGTCACCATCTTAGTATCTCTTGGAGATGTTAATACCTTAGAGGAGGGAACTGTCCCTATAGGGTTAAAGTCTTCATTTACTATAAATATTTCTAAAAATTCCTCAGGAAGATCTTTATTTTCTCTCAAATAATCAATTGTTTGTCCTACAGACCAATTACTTGGTATAGCAGTAAATTCTCTTTGCATTAATCTAGCAGCTGTGTCTTCAGGATAACTTAAGCTTTCTAATAGCGCAAAACGATCTTTGGGTGGTAAAGAGCTAAGAATGTTATTTTTATCTTCCTCAGGTACATTTTCTAAAATAGATATCGCGTCGTCTGAATCTAAATTTTTAATAATACTTACTATTGAATCAGAGGATAAATAATTAATAATTTCGGTTTGGATTGACTCATTAAGTTCAACAAATACCTCCGGATCTATATTGAAATTATTTAGTTTAATGAGGCTTTCTCTGTGATTTTGGCTTAAATGCTCAATTATATCTGCTGCATCAGCAGGGTGCATTTCACTGAAAGAATTAGTAATAAATTGAGCGTCATTGTTAGCTATTTTTGAAGTAACAACTCTAATGTACTCTTTATTAAATTCAAAATTTACTTTTTTATCTTTAGTTTTTTTTGTTAAAGACATAAATCTACCTATAATTTAAATTTGCACTATTAATACATAATAAAAATAATACAATTTATAAATGAATATAGAGATCAAAAAGTCAGTAAAACCAGTAAATTATATTGATGCTATAAATTTTATGGAAGAAAGATTGGAACAAATACTTAAAAAAAATGCAAAAGAACTCATATGGACTTTAGAGCATGAGGAAATTTATACTGCTGGAACTAGCTACAGCAAATCGGATATTATTGATAAATCAATAAAAATTATAGAAACAAATAGAGGAGGAAAAATCACATGCCATGGACCTGGACAACTAATTTGTTACTTTGTTTTAGATTTAAGAAATAAAAAAGATATTAGAAAATTTATAAGTTGTATTGAAAAAACAATCATAGAAACTTTAAAAACTTTTGATATAGAAACTTTTTCTGACAATGATAATGTTGGAATATGGCATGAGAAAAATGGCATTATAAACAAAGTTGGAGCAATTGGAGTAAGAGTAAAAAAATGGATTGCTTATCATGGTTTTGCAATAAATATAAACAACAACATAGACCAATATAAAAAAATTATACCTTGTGGAATAAAAGATAAAGGAATATCAAATTTATATAAAATTAAAAAACAAAATTATTCTAAATTAAAGGATCAATTAGTAGAAAAATTTATTTTAAATCTTGAAAAGTAAGTCTTTTTGTCTTAAGCAAATCTTTAAAATAATCAGGTAATAAAGCAGTATACGTGTGTCTAACATCGTTTATGATAAATTTTATTTGATAGGAATGAAGCATCAAATTTTTATTTAGGCCTCTAATAGTATTAGACAATTTATATTTAATATCTCCAAAAATCGGTTGGCCTAATGCATATAATTGTTTTCTTAATTGATGCTTACGACCAGTTATTGGCTTTAGTTCAACTAGACTGGCCTCTGAATTTTTATCTAGCACTTTGTATAAAGTTTTAGCTTTTTCTATAATTTTTTTTTCTCCATCATATCTTATTAAACTGTCATTCCATTCACCAGAATCTTTGACAAGTTCGCCATGACAGATAGCTAAATAAGTTTTGTGAACTTTTCTTAGTCTAAACAAGGAAGTTAATAATTGAGCACTTTTCCTATTCTTTGCCATAATAAAAACTCCAGATGTATCTTTATCCAAACGGTGAACAGAATAAGGTTTTGTACCTTGAAAGATTTCACTTTTAGAAAAAATATCAACAAGATTTTTTTTTGATTTGGTTCCACCTTGAACAGATATTCCTGAACTTTTATTTAGTACAATAAAGTTCTCATTATTATCAATTATTAAATCTTCATTTGATTTTATAACTTCCTTGGATGGATTAAATTTAATTTTCTTTTGAACAATTGTCTGTTTAAATTCAATATTGAATAATTCAATATTATCTTTTGAATTAATTTTTTGAGAACTTTTAATTTTTTTTTTATTTAATTTAATTTTGCCCGAACGTAAATATTTTTCAATTAATCCTTGAGGGATTTTTCCAAATTTAAACCTTATCCATCGATCAATACGCATATCATTACACGTTGTGTCAACGATGTAAGACTTTTTCATGATTTTAAACTTATGCTGACGCTTGTTTTTTTTCTGTAACTTTAGGTGCTTCTTTAGTTGTGTCTTTCTTAGGTTTATCTACTCTTTTTGCTTTCACATCTCTGTCAACAAATTCAATTATAGCCATTGGTGCATTGTCACCATATCTAAATCCAGCTTTGATAATTCTAGTATATCCCCCTTTTCTATTCTCATATCTTTTAGATAGTGTTTTTTTAACTTTATTAGCAGACTTAATGTCTTGAAGTTTTGAAACTAACATTCTAGTTGTTTGTAATGTTTCCTTCTTCCCTATAGTAATAATTTTATCCGCTTGAGGTTTTAAAAATTTAGCTTTTGGCAAAGTAGTTTTAATTTGCTCATATTTTATTAAAGAATTTAACATATTCTTTAAAAGTGCTTTTCTATGTTCTGAAGTCCTATTTAACTTCTTGTTTGCCAATCCATGCCTCATTAGATAGCTTCCTCTAATTTTTTAGACATTTCCGCAATATTATCTGGTGGCCAATTAGGAATTTCCATACCTAAATATAAAGACATTCCAGTTAGAACTTCTTTAATTTCATTTAAAGATTTTCTTCCAAAATTTGGAGTTCTTAACATTTCCCCTTCAGATTTTTGAACCAAATCTCCTATATAGATAATATTATCATTTTTTAAACAGTTCATTGATCTAACGGATAGTTCTAATTCGTCCACTTTTCTTAATAAATTTTTATTAAATTCAGGCTCTGTAGAAACTTCTTTAACTGGAGCTTCAACTGGTTCGTCAAAGTTAACAAACATTTTTAGCTGATCTTGGAAAATTCTTGCTGAATAAGCAACGGCATCCTCGGCTGAGATAGATCCATTTGTTTCAACTTCCATAATCAGTTTGTCGTAATCAAGTGCTTTTCCCTCTCTTGCAGTGCTTACTGAAAATGAAACTTTTTTAACTGGGCTATAAAGTGAGTCTATAGCAATTAATCCTAGAGGTGGTTCTTCTGGCTTATTAAGATCAGCAGGAACATAACCTTTTCCAGTATTAACATTCATTTCCATATGAAAAGATGTTTTCTCATCAAGATTACAAATTACTAAATCTGGATTTAAAATTTCAACATCAGCAACAGGTACTATATCAGAGGCTTTTATTTCACCTGGTCCCTTAGCATCTAGAATTAGTTTTTTAGTACCTTCTGAATTACATTTTAATGCTAAGGATTTTACATTTAAAACAATATCCGTAACATCTTCTCTAACACCTTTAATAGATGTAAATTCATGAAGTACACCGTCTATTTGTATGGATGTGACAGCGGCACCTCGTATTGAAGAAAGTAAAATTCTTCTAAGTGAATTTCCTAAAGTTAGTCCATAACCTTTTTCTAATGGTTCAGCAACAATTTTAGCATAAGTTAAGTCATCACTTATTTGCACATCAAGTTTTGACGGTTTAATTAACGACTTCCAATTTTTTACATTAACGTTTTCGACTTCCATTAAACTCTCCTTTTCTTTGGTGGTCTAGTCCCATTATGGGGCATGGGTGTTGTGTCTTTAATAGAAAGAATTTTAAATCCTCTAGCTTGTAAAGCTCTTAAAGCAGTCTCTCTTCCTGAACCTGGTCCTTTAACCTCAACAGATAAGGTTTTCATTCCATACTCTAGAGCTTTTGAGGCTGCAGAGTCAGCAGCAATCTGAGCAGCATATGGAGTAGATTTCCTTGAACCCTTAAAACCCTTTTGACCTGCTGAAGCCCAAGATATTACGTTGCCATTCGTATCAGCTATTGAAATTATTGTATTATTAAATGTTGATTGAACATATGCAATTCCATTTAGAATATTTTTTTTTATTTTCTTTTTCTTTGAATATGAACTTTTTACACTTTTTTTTGAAGACTTTTCTGTCTTCTGATCGTTATTTTCTACTTTATCAGATTTTGCCATAACTATTTTTTAGTTGGTGTTAATTTTTTTCCTGCAATTGCAATTGCTTTACCTTTTCTTGTTCTTGCATTACATCTAGTTCTTTGACCTCTAACAGGTAATTTTTTTCTATGTCTGGTTCCTCTATAGCAAGCTAAATCGATTAACCTTTTTATACTAAGTGAGTAATCTCTTCTTAGATCTCCCTCAACTTTAAAATTTTGGTCTATGTACTCTCTTATTTTTAAAATTTCATCATCAGTAAGTTCATTAACTCTTTTTGCTCTTGGAATTTCAAGGGAAGAACAAATCTGATTGGAAAATTTATCTCCAATTCCATAAATATAAGTTAGTCCAATGTGGACAAGTTTGTTCTGTGGAATATTTATACCTGCGATACGAGCCATATATTTTGTGATAAATTGAGCCTTTTATATAAGAAGATTAATCAAAGTCAACGACTTAAACATTGATAAAAGTGTGGATTTTATTAGTTATTTCCTCAATTTCATCTGTTCCGTCAATTTCATGGAAATTTGGATTTTTGGAATAGAAACTTAAAACTGGTTTAGTTGTTTCCATATAAGTATCATACCTTTTTAAGATAGTGTCCAAATCATCATCTGATCTTTTTTCCAAGATTTTTCTTTTTTGTATTCTTTTTATTATTGTATCTTTATTAACATTAAGAAAAAAAACCAAGTCAATCTTCTGATTTGAGCTATCAAGTAATAAATCTAAATTTTTAGCCTGATTTATAGTTCGTGGATAACCATCAAATATCAATCTATTTTTTTTTTGGGGATCAAAAACATATTTTTCTAAAAGCTGATTTACTATGTCATCATTTACAAATTTTCCATCTTTTATAACATTAATAATTTTTTTACCAATTTCTGTATTATTTTTAATTTCTTCTCTTAAAATATCACCTGTCGAAACTTGAAAATTATTTAGTTTTTTTACTAAATATTTAGCTTGTGTTCCTTTACCGGCACCCGGGGGTCCAAATAAAATTATATTCACTTATCTACCAAATTTAGTTTTTTTTATAAGTTGCTCGTACTGAGAACTCATCAATCTCGTTTGAATTTGTGTCACAGTATCAATTGCAACAACTACAACAATTAAAATCGAAGCACCGCCTAAATAAAAAGGTATAGGATAATTTGCAATTAAAAATTCAGGCATCAAACATACTAGTGTTAAATATAGAGCACCTATAGTAGTAAGTTTCTTAGAAATATTTTCTATATACATCGCTGTACTTTCTCCTGGTCTAATACCTGGGACAAACCCACCATATTTTCTAAGATTTTCTGCTGTCTCTGTTGGATTGAATGTTATAGAAGTATAAAAAAAAGTAAAAAATATTATCCCAGATGCATATAGCAACATATATAATGGTTGCCCTTGTGTAAAAAATGAACTTAAGTTTAGAAATGTTTCATTATCTGAAAAAGAGAAATTTGAAAAAGTAACTGGTAGCAACAGAAGTGCTGATGCAAAAATAGCAGGTATTACTCCAGCTTGGTTTATTTTCAATGGTAAATGTGAAGATTCTCCACCGTACATTTTATTTCCCATTTGTCTTTTTGGATAGTTTATGAGAATTTTTCTAAGGGCTCTTTCCATAAACACAACAAACAATATTGTTAAAATCAGCAAAACAAAAATTGCTAAAATCATAAATGTTGATACGGCACCTGTTCTTCCAAGTTCAAAAGTAGTTACCAGTGCTCTAGGTATTTCAGCAACAATCCCAGCAAAAATTATCAATGATATACCATTACCAATTCCTCTTTGAGTAATTTGTTCACCCAACCACATTAAAAATATTGTACCTGCTACAATTGTAGTTACTGTTGTAATTTTAAAGAAAGCGCCAGGGTTTATAACTAAATCTGCTGAAGATTCTAGACCAACTGATAATCCATATCCTTGTACTGTTGCTAACAAAACAGTTCCATATCTTGTAATTTGAGTAATTTTCGCTCTGCCTGTTTCACCTTGCGCTTTTAGATTTTTAAAATAATCAGACACACCAGTTAAAAGTTGCACTATAATTGCAGACGAAATATAAGGCATAATACCAAGTGCAAATATAGCCATTCTGCTAACTGCACCACCTGCAAATACATTGAACATCCCTAGTAATCCTTTCTGATTACCTTCCATCATAATTTTTAATTGCTCTGGATCTATTCCTGGTAATGGCACAAAGGTTCCAAACCTATAAACTGCTAAGATAAAAATAGTAAATATAATTCTATTTCTTAGATCGGTTGTTGATGATGAGTCGCTCATATCAATAAACTATTTTTTTAGTTTTATAGATCCACCAATTTTTTCAAGTTTTTCTATCGCTGATTTTGAAGCTAAATCTGCTTCAATATTAATTTTATCTTTAACTTCACCTGTTCCTAAAATCTTAAGTTTTTTTGAATTTTTATTTATTAATTTTAACCTCTTCAATAAATCAGAATTAAGAACTTCATTCGGATTAATATTTTTTTTATCAATATGTGA
>CACBBX010000019.1 GCA_902537575.1 uncultured Pelagibacteraceae bacterium | reverse complement strand
ATATATCCAATTCTTCCACCCAAAATGATTCCAATTATTATATAGGTGATGTAGTCTTCAAATTTTTTATTGATATCCTCATTTTTAATAAATATTATTTTAGCAAGAATCCACCCAAATAAAATTCCCATAATATAAGCTAATGAATACCATCTGATTTCTAATGAAAAAATTTCAATTGCAACTGGGTCAAAATTATTGATGAACATTTTAATTTATACTTATAAAGTATATCTTAAATATGAAAAATTCTAAATTTATAATTGATAAGTTTGCAAAATTGATAGAGCAAGGGATAGTTTCTTCAAAAGATTTATCAGCAGAAATCTTAAATATTTTCAAATCTAAAAGAGATGAATTTGTTTTTAAAATGAAATTAACAAGTAAGGACGAATTTGATATTCTTTCAAAACGAGTCGAGAACCTAGAAATCAAGATTAAAAAGCTTGAAGATAAAAAAAAAACAAAAGCTAAACAGGTAAAAAAATCTTAACCCTTAAACCATCCATTTTAGATTTCTCAAGTTTAATATTTCCACCATGGGATTTAATAATATCCGATGCAATTGATAAACCTAGTCCAACACTAGATTTGGAATCCGCTCTTCCTTTGTCTATTTTATAAAATGGCTTAAATACATTATCATACTCACTTTTTGAGATACCTGGACCATCATCATCAATTGTAATAAATAAATTGGTATTTTTTTTATTAAGGCTTAATTCTACTTTATTTGCATACTTTAATGCATTATCGATAAGATTATTTAGACATCTACTGATTAAATTTTTTCTACCGTTAATATAGACTCTGGGTGACAAATTTTTTGAAATATTCTCATTATTATATTTTTTGATTACTTCATCAATTAATTCAGATAAGTTAAACGTTGCATCTTTCTCAACATATGATGAGCTTGTAAATTGAAGATATTCGTTTAGCATTTTTTCCATTTCATCAATATCTTCGGTTAATTTATTCACTGAATCTTTGTCTTTGATAAATGCAAGCTGTAACTTCATTCTTGTTAAAGGTGTTCTTAAATCATGGCTTATACCTGATAACATTTCAGTTCTTTGATTTAGATGTCTCTCAATTCTCTTTCTCATTTTGTCAAATTCGTGACCAGCTTGTCTTATTTCAAGAGCTCCAGATGGTTTATATTCATCAATTTCCTCACCCTTACCAAATCTTTCTGCAGCACGGGCAAGATTTGTAATTGGTCTTGTTTGATTTTTTAAAAATATAAGAGATATAATCACCATGATTATTGCAGGCACTGTAATCCAAAGAGCAAAAATTCTGGCAGATGAACTGGTAACTCGATCTTTAGGGACTAAAAATTTAAAATATCCATCTTTATATCTCACTCTTAAATCGATTAGCTCTTTATAGTTTGTTGAGTCAAACCAGTAATCCTCTACAGAAAATTTTGATTTTAATTCTCTTCTCAATGTTCGATCTACTGGACTAAACCATCTTTCATTTTGTTGATTTTGTAATTCTTCATTAAGTTTAAGCTCAATATTTAAATCTAAAAATAATGAAAAAAGGTTATTTATCTCTTGTTTATCTTCTGCCTCATTTTCATATGCCTCAATAAAAGTACTTATTTCATTCACTAACGTTCTTGTCATTCCTTTATTAGTTTTAATCCAAAGGCTGTCAAAAAATACAATTGTGATTATTAACTGAAGAACTATTACAGGAACAGCAACAATTAAAAGTGCTCTATAGAATAGTCTTTTCGGTAAAATTTTTCTTAATAAATTATTCAATCCAGAGAACATATCCAGCTCCTCTGATTGTCTGTAGAAATTTTGGATTCTTAGGATTAATTTCAATTTTTTTTCTTAACCGAGTTATTACGACGTCTATTGACCTTTCTTTATCTAAATTAATTAATTGGCCTATACTCTCTCTTGAAAATGTATTTCCTGGATTATTAATCATTTTTTCTAAAATTATTTTTTCTGTATTATTTATTTTAAATTCCTTTTTGTTTTTAATAATTAGTAATTTATTTAAATCAATTTTTACATTTTCAAACTCTATTATTCTTTTTTGGTCAGTTTTAATAGTTTTAGTTAATATATTCTTGATTCTTAAAATTAGTTCTCTTGGTTCAAAAGGTTTAGCAAGATAATCATCTGCTCCCAATTCAAGCCCTTCGACTCTATCACTTGCCTCACCTTTAGCTGTTAAAAGTATAATAGGAGTATCTAAATCTTTTTTGTGATCATTGATAAAATCTAAACCAGTTTTTCCTGACATCATTATATCTAGTATAATTAAATCGAATTTTATACTTTTTACCTTCTCTGATGCATTTTCAGCACTATGAGAAGTTGTAACTAGAAAACTATTTTCATTTAAATATTTTTTTACCAACGTCCTAATTCCTTCATCATCATCGACTAGTAAAATATGAGACTTAAATTTTTCCATTTATAATTTTGCTTAAAACATTATCAAAATTTATTACTTCCTCTGAACTTGAGTTAAGTAATGCATTATAAATTCTTTTTTTTTGTTGATTGAAAACTTCATTAAATATCCTTTTACCTTTATCGTTCAAGAATACATGTTTAACTCTGGTGTCTCGCTCATCTTTTGTAAATATAATAATGTCTAATTTAATTAAATCTTTTAAAACTCTATTTAGACTTTGCTTTGTAACCTTTAGTCTTTTTAATAGTTCTGATATAGAAATACCTTCATACATGGACAGTAAATGGATTACTTTATGATGAGCTAAACCAATTGAATACTTATCTAATATCTTTCTAGAGTCAGAAAATGTTTCTCTGTAACTTACAAAAAGTTTCTCGATTAAATCTTTAAGCTGATCATCTTTTAAATATAAAAGTTCTTTCATTATTGGTAAGTTATATTGACATATTATAGATACAAAGTTATTTTTCTGATATAATTAAATATTTTCGATCATGATACCTTACGACAAAAGATCTGGAAAAATATGGTACAACGGTGAGCTTGTAGACTGGTCGGACGTCAAACTTCACGTTTTAAGCCACGGTTTACATTATGCTAGTTGTGTTTTTGAAGGAGAAAGAGTTTATGATGGATCAATCTTTAAATTAGAGGAACATACTTCAAGATTTTTTTATTCAGCTAAAAGAATGGGCTTTGATATCCCGTATTCGGAGGAACAAATTAATATTGCCTCAAATAAAATTATTACAACACAAAATGTTGAAAATGGATACGTAAGACCAGTTGCATGGAGAGGTAGCGAAATGATGGCAATCTCTGCACAGCAGACTAAAATCCATGTTGCAATTGCCACTTGGGAGTGGGGTTCATATTTTGACCCAAAACTGAAAGTGGAAGGAATAAAGCTCAATATTTCAAATTGGAGAAGACCTGCACCTAATACAATTCCTTGGGATACTAAGGCATCAGGTCTTTATATGATTTGTACATTGTCAAAACATGAAGCTGAGAAACAAGGTTACTCGGACTCATTAATGTTAGATCACGAGGGAAATGTGGCTGAGGCAACTGGTGCGAATATATTTTTTAAAGATAAAAATGGAGAACTTCATACTCCAATACCAGATTCTTTTTTAGATGGAATTACGAGAAGAACAGTAATTGGAATTGCAAAATCAAAAAATATTAAAGTTCATGAAAGAAAAATTAAACCACAGGAGTTAACAAACTTTGTTGGATGTTTTCTAACAGGCACTGCCGCAGAAGTAACTCCTGTTTCATGTATTGCGGAAAATCAATTTAAGGTTTGTAATACTATACTTGATTTAAACGAGAGTTATCAAACTTTAGTAAGAAAGAAAAAAGCAGCTTAATCTTTATTATCCTCAGAAATGGCATGGTCAATTCCTTTCCTCATATATTCGTATCCAGTAAAAAGTGTTAAAGCCGCAGATAGCCATAAAAGAATAATCCCAATAGTTTGAGCATTATAATCCTGGAAGTTAATAATTTTATTTCCTGTGTCTCCTGATAAAAGGAGACCAATAGAAACCATTTGTAAAACTGTTTTTAATTTTGCAAGGCTAGAGACAGGAAGTTTGATTTTTCCTTCTGCTAAAAATTCTCTTAGCCCTGAAATTAATATTTCTCGAGTAAGAATAATAATTGCAGCAATTACTTCGTAATTTTTAATTGTACCATCCATTACCAAAAGTATTAAAGCCGTAGCTACGATAATTTTATCAGCTATTGGATCGAGTAATTCTCCCAACTTTGACTCTTCACCCAACATTCTTGCTAACATTCCATCAAGAAAATCAGTAAATGACGCTATAACAAATAATATCAAAGCAGTTAAATCACCATAAAATCCAGGTAAATAAAATGCCAAAACAAAAAAAGGAACAATAATTATTCGTCCAATTGTTAATATATTTGGTATTTTTTTAAGCATAATTACTCGTGAAAGAAGTTATATATCTTTTTTGCCACTTTTTCCTCAACACCTTCAACTGATTTAATTTCATCTAAACTTGCAGATTCAACTGATCTTGCTGATCCAAAATGGTTTAATAATGCTCTTTTTCTTATCGATCCAATACCATCAATTTGGTCAAGTAGTGATTTACTTATTCCTTTCTTTCGTTTGGCTCTGTGGGCACTTATTGCAAACCGGTGCGATTCATCTCTTATTCTTTGAAGAAAAAACAAAGTAGGATCATTTCTTAAAAACTTAAACTCTTTACCATTATGAAAAAAGGTTTCGTTACCACTATTTCTAAATTTACCTTTGGCAATCGCTACAATAGGAATTTCGTGAAGACCAAGCTCATTTAAGCTTTCTCTTGCAACTGAATATTGCCCTTTACCACCGTCAACTAAAACTAAATCTGGAAAGGTTAAATAATTATCCTTTTCTTGAACAGCTCTTTTAAATCTTCTATTCAATACTTCTCTCATCATTCCATAATCATCTTGCTCATTTTTTTTGTGCTTAATATTAAATTTTCTATATCTTTTTTTGATAAATCCTTCATCCCCATACGCAATCAAGGCTCCAACACTATTTGTTCCCTGTATATGACTGTTGTCATAAACCTCAATTAAATTGATGTTTGTTTCTAAATTGAATTTACTCGCAACAGCATCAAATAATTCTCTGTTATTTTGACTTTCGTAAAGTTTTCTATTTAAACTATCTTTTGCGTTTTTAATAGCTTGATTGATAACTTTTAATTTAGAACCTTTTTTGGCAACCGAAATAGTAATTTGTTTACCTTCCTTATTTGATAGAGTTTTTTCAATAAGAACTTTTTCTTTAATTTCTTCAGATAAAATTATTGATGAAGGAACACTTTTATTTTCATAAAATTGTGAAACGAACGAATTTATAATTTCTGTAAGTTTTTCATCTGGATCGTGTTTTGGAAAGAAAGCTTGATTGCCCCAATTTTGTTTTGATCTATAAAAAAAAACTTGAATACATGCTTTACCAGATTCTTTGTATCCCGCAATAACATCTGCTTCAACCAAGTTTGCTTCATTTATTCTTTGAGATGACTGAATTATATTTAATGCTTTTATCCTGTCTCTTAAAATTACTGCTTTTTCAAAATCAAGTTCCTCACTTGCTTTTTCCATCTGATTAGAAAGATTTTTTTGTATTCTTCTCGATTTTCCTGAAACAAATTCAATGGCATCATCAACTGTTTGTTGATAGTCATCCTTTGTGACATAACCAACACATGGGCCTGAACAACGTTTGATTTGATATAAAATACAAGGTCTTTCTCTGTTTTTAAATACTGTGTCATCACAAACCCTTAAGTGAAAAATTTTTTGAATCATTTTGATTGTCCAATTGGCGGATCCTGCTGATGCAAATGGACCAAAATAAAAGCCCTCTTTAGTTTTTTTTCCTCTATGTCTTTTTATCTGAGGCCATTGATCCTGGTTACCAATAAATATGAAAGGGAATGATTTGTCGTCTCTTAGGAGAATATTAAATTTTGGTTTAAATTTTTTAATTAAATTGGCTTCAAGTAATAAGGCTTCACTTTCGTTAGAAGTAGTAGTTATCTCCAATTTTCTTGTTTGAGATAACATTCTTTCAGTTCTGATGATATGATTTTTTTCAGAAACATAACTTTTTAATCTATTGGGTAAATTTTTTGCTTTTCCTACATAAAGAATTTCATCTTTAGAGTTCAGCATCCTATAGACACCAGGAAGCTTTGGAACTAAAGGGAGTTCTTTTTTAATTACTTCTTTACCTAGATCAGAGCTTATCATGGCTTCTTTTTTTTGAAATTTGAATACCAACAGAGGAACAATCTTTCATGATTTCTAATTTCTCAATTTGAAGACTTATCTTATCAATTCTCTTATCTTTGAATAATTCATCAAACACATCTTCTGCTAATGTTTCAAGAAAATTATAATGTTTATTTTTAACAAGTTTTTTTATTAATCTTACAATTTTTGCATAATTCACAATTGATTTAATATCTTTATCATTTGATGGTTTTTTATCCTCGTAGTTCACGTCCAAATTAAATTTTACTTTCTGGGATTTCTCTTTTTCAAACTCAAAATAACCTAGCTTTAGATCTAATATTAGTTCTTTAATTAAAACTTTTTTCTCATAATTAAAAAGACTTTTCTTTTGATTAATTTTAACAATTTTAAGATTATTTTTTCTCATGTTATTTAATTCTTGATGCAATATAATCTTTAATTACAGGATTATAGTACTGAAAACAAAGTCCCTGATTCATTAAATGGCCTGGATTTTTTCTTTCAGAAACTTTTTGTTCCCAGTCATTTCCTTTCAGGATACAGTTTTTTCCATTTATTTTAAAATCCTCTGAAATCACAATTCTTTTAACACCTGGAACTTCTTCTAACCAATCAGATAACAGTCCTTCAAATTTATCTTTTGGATGTGTAAAAGCTAAAACGGGTACATCATTTGATTTTTTTATATTATCAATTTGTCTTTGTCTTAGTTCAGCACCGCCTGGATATTTTTTAGCAAATTTAGCTAGTGCCGCTTCAGAACCAAGTTTTTTTGCTTTATATTTTGAGGAGAGTTTTCCATAACAAGCTTGCATATATGATATACCTCCTCCTACTTTTTCAGGATTAGTGGCCAATAACATTAAAGTTAATAAACCCCCACATGAGTGGCCTGATATAATAATTTGTTTTCTAGGCACACCTATTTTTACAAATTTATCAACTAATTCTAAATTCTTTTCAATTCTTTTATCTAATTTATGTACCCCTTTATAAGGTTCTTTAAATTTCCAGTATTTTTTCGGTGACATGTCTCCAGCTAAATAGTTAGTACAAAAGTTATAAACCATAATTTTTTTGTTATTAATTTCCACGTCTACCAGTGAAGCTTGATTTCTTATTTGACTAACCCAAATGCATTCATTCTTTATTGCTTTATCATTTTTAGCTTGTCCATGATTATAAATAATTATAATTTTATTTTTTGGGTCTTTAATATTCATGCTCTCATTTACTGATGCGGATTTAGTAATAAAGCCACTTTTTAAAATTTTATCATTCGCAAAGGCATTAACACATGATATCAAGCCAAAAATTACAACTATCAAAATTTTTCTCATTCTTTGCCCATTATATCTGGTGTTTGCCAGTTAAGATTTTGTCCACTATCTATCGCTAAAACTTGCCCTGTAATAGATATATTTTTGATAAAAAAGTCAACAGCATTACATATTTGTTCAACATCAACCTGTCTTTTTAAAGGTGTAGCTAAATATTGTTTTCTAAAATGTTTTTTAGTTTGTCTTTGATTTTTGATTGTTGGACCTGGGGCAATTCCATTAACTCTTATGGTGGGTGCCAAACTCATGGCACTTGTTTTTGTAAGAGTATAAAGACCAGTTTTACTAATAGTATAAGAAAAAAAGTAAGGAGTAAGTTTAAAAACTCTCTGATCAATAATATTAATTATATTATTGTTTTTTCCTTTAATATTTTTTGCAAATTCTTTAGACAACAAAGCAGGAGTTCTTAAATTGGTTCTCAAGTGTTTACCCCAACTATCAGTTGTAAAGTTTTCTAGTTTGTCATTTTCAAATAATGATGCATTGTTTATTAAACAATCAAAATATTTTAATTTTGTTTTTGCATATTTAATAATTTTATTTACATCATTTTCTTTGCTTAAATCGCCTTTGACAAGGTAAACTTTAGTACCATTTAACTCTAATTCCTTTTTGAGTTTTTCAGCTTTTGATTTTGATTTATTAAAGTGAATTAATATTTCTTTATTAGTACCAGATAATTTTTTTGCAATTGCTGCACCAATTCTAGTTGCACCACCCGTAATAATTATTTTCCGTGCTTCCATTTTTTATCTCTTTTTTTAGTGACTTTAGTTCCTGGCATACCCATTGTAGATCTACCTTTTGGATAAAGCTTATTTTTTACATCATACTGTCTAATTTTTGGGTTGAGAGTAATTTCCAGTTCAGTGCTTTCTAATTTTCTAATTTCATCTCTTATTTTAGCAGCCTCTTCAAACTCAAGATTTGCTGCTGCCTCTTTCATTTTTTTATCTAGGCCTTTTAAATGTTTTTTTAAATTGCCACCAATATTTGAGCCATCACTGATTTTAACGTAGTCTTTTTCATAAACACTTTCTAAGATATCACTAATTTCTTTCTTTACGGACTTGGCATCAATTTTATGTTTTTTATTATAGGCTAATTGAATCTGTCTTCTTCTATCAGTTTCTGCTATTGCCTTTTTAATACTTTTTGTTTCTTTATCAGCATACAAAATTACTTTTCCATCAACATTTCTTGCAGCTCGTCCAATTGTTTGAATTAAAGATGTTTCAGATCTAAGAAATCCTTCTTTATCAGCATCTAATATACCAACAAGAGCACATTCTGGAATATCTAAACCTTCTCTTAAAAGGTTAATTCCAACAAGAACATCAAAAACACCCATTCTAAGATCACGCATAATTTCTATTCTTTCCAAAGTATCTATGTCAGAGTGAAGGTACCTAACTTTAATCCCATTTTCATGGAGGTATTCCGTTAAATCCTCTGCCATTTTTTTTGTTAAAGTTGTAACGAGTACTCGGTGATTATTTTCAATTACTCTTTTGCATTCATGCATTAAATCATCGACTTGATTTTTTGCAGGTCTAATTTCTACGGGTGGATCTATTAGACCTGTGGGTCTAATAACTTGATCTATAAATTTTCCTTTAGTTTGTTCTAATTCCCATGGACCGGGGGTTGCTGATACAAATACTGTTTGAGTTCTCATTAAATCCCACTCTTCAAATTTTAATGGACGATTGTCCATGCAGGAAGGAAGTCTGAATCCATACTCTGCCAAGGTACTTTTTCTAGATCTGTCACCTTTGTACATTCCATTAAGTTGTGGAACAGTTACATGACACTCATCGACAAAAATAAGTGTATTATCTGGAAAATATTCAAAAAGAGTAGGGGGTGGTTCACCGGGTTTTCTTCCTGATAAAAATCTTGAATAATTTTCAATTCCAGCACAAGATCCTGTCGCTTCGATCATCTCAAGATCAAATTTAGTTCTTTCTTCTAAGCGTTGAGCCTCCAATAATTTATTTTCTGCTTTATGTTTTTTCAAAGTAATATCTAATTCCTTTTTAATATTTATGACCGCTTGTTCTATGGTTGGTTTTGGAGTGATGTAGTGACTATTTGCATATACTTTTACCAAACTAAGATCTCTTATTTGATCTCCAGTTAATGGATCAAACTCCTCAATTTGTTCAAGCTTATCTCCAAATAAACTTAATCTCCAGGCCCTATCTTCAAGGTGAGATGGAAAAATTTCCAAATACTCACCTCGCGCTCTAAAAGTACCTCTATAAAAATTTTGATCGTTTCTTTTATATTGTAAGGCTACTAAAGATTTTATTAATTCTTCACGGTTATAATCATTATTCTTTTGGAGGGTTAAAGTCATTTTGCTATAAGCTTCAACAGAACCGAGTCCATAAATGCAAGAAACACTGGCAACTATAAGTACATCATCTCTTTCAAGTAGAGATCTAGTAGCTGAGTGCCTCATACGATCTATTTGTTCATTAATTGACGCTTCTTTTTCTATGTAAGTGTCTGATCTTGGAACATATGCTTCTGGAGTGTAATAATCGTAATAAGATACAAAATATTCCACTGCATTGTCTGGAAAAAAAGTTTTCATTTCACCATAAAGTTGAGCTGCAAGAGTTTTATTTGGTGCAAGAATTAGTGCTGGCCTGTTAGTTGCTTCAATCACTTTTGCCATAGTAAAAGTTTTACCTGAGCCTGTTACACCAAGTAAAACCTGATTAAATTGATCTTTATTAGCACCATTGACTAATTTTTTTATTGCCTCAGGTTGGTCACCTGCAGGTTTAAAATCTGATTTAATTTTAAATTTTTTTCCTCCTTCAAGTTTTCCACCGATTTGAGGATTTTTGCTTTGGATATCTGTAATTAAATCTTGATATGTATTTTCCATATATTAAACAAGGTAGTAGAATTTATTTATATTTCAATGAGCATAATATCAGACAGTTTAAAGAAGATTAAACCTTCACCCACTATTGCTGTATCCCAAAAAGCTAGAGAATTAAAAGCTGCGGGAAAAGATGTTATTGGTTTAGGTGCAGGTGAACCAGATTTTGATACTCCAGAAAATATTAAGCAAGCAGCTATTAAAGCAATAAATGATGGAGATACTAAGTATACTGCTGTTGATGGAACTCCAGCTTTAAAAAAAGCAATAGTAGAAAAATTTAAAAAAGAAAATAATTTAAATTATACAGCCGACCAAATCACTGTTGGAGCGGGTGGAAAGCATGTAATTTACAATGCTATGATGGCCACATTAAATGAAGGCGATGAAGTTATAGTTCCAGCTCCTTACTGGGTTTCTTATCCAGATATTGTTTTATTAGCAGGGGGCAAGCCAGTGGTAATGGAGTGTGATGAAAAACAAGACTTTAAAATAAACCCATCAGATTTAGAAAAATATATAACTCCAAAAACAAAATGGATAATTCTTAATTCTCCATCTAATCCAACTGGGGCGTGTTATACAGAAAAAAACATTAGAGAAATCGCAAAAGTTCTGGAAAAACATTCTCACGTGTATATTTTAAGTGATGATATCTATGAACATGTAACTTATGAAGGGTTTAAATTTTTTACTATTGCTCAAATTGAAAGTTTAAAAGAAAGGGTGCTTACTATGAATGGTGTGAGTAAAGCTTACTCAATGACTGGTTGGAGAATAGGCTATGCGGCAGGTCCAAAAGAAATTATTAAAGCCATTGCAAAAATCCAGTCACAATCAACAACTAATCCTTCATCAATTAGTCAAGCCGCATCAGTAGAGGCATTAAGTGGAAAACAAGATTTTATAAAAAAAAGAGCAGATTCATTTCAAGAAAGAAGAGATTTTGTCGTTAAAGCCTTAAATGATATTGATGGAATTCAGTGCTTAAATCCCGATGGTGCTTTTTATGTCTTTCCTAGTTGCAAAGGATTAATGGGAAAAAAAGATGCAAATGGAAAAGAAATTAAGTCAGACACAGATTTTGTTCAATCTCTTTTAGAGAATAGTGGTATAGCTGTTGTTCAAGGTTCTGCGTTTGGACTTGAGGGATTTTTTAGAATTTCTTATGCAACTTCAATGAATAATCTTAAAAAAGCTTTAGAAAAAATATCTTCTTTTTGTAAAAGTTTAAGTTAATGAAAACAGCCCTAGTCTTTGGTTCTTCAGGCTTAATTGGTGGACATCTTCTTTATCAATTAATTAAAAATAATAATTATAATAAAGTAAAATTATTTGTACGTTCAGAAACATCTATAAATGAACCAAAAATCCAAATTATCAAAACTGATTTCAATGATTTAGAAAATCATAAAGAAGATATCAAAGGAGATGATTGTTTTTTTTGCATTGGAACTACAAAACAAAACTCACCGGATAGAAATGAATACCAAAGAGTAGAGCTAGACATACCAAAAAGAATAGCTCAAATTGCAAGAACTAATTCAGTAAATTCATTTATTTTCATCTCTTCAATATATGCCAATCCAAAAAGTTCAGGAGATTATGTAAAATTCAAAGGTTTAGTTGAAGAAGAATTAAAAAAATTAAACTTCTCTAATTTAGGAATATTAAGACCCTCTTTTTTAATGGGAGATAGAAAAGAGAATAGAGTAGGCGAAAAAATAGGTGTTCTAACTTTTAGATTATTGTCGCCTTTATTACTTGGATCACTTAAAAAAATGAAACCTATTAATTCAGAAAAAGTTGCAAAAGCTATGATAAAAATTGCAAACGAGAATTTAGGAAAAACTATTTTTGAATCTGATGAAATAGTTGAAATAACTTCATGCTAAATTTAGTCTTATTACTGATTTTGCTGCATCAACAACTGCAATTTCAGATGCTGTAAATTTCATTTGAAGAATATCTTCTGCATATGTTTGGTCTATTTGCATTTTAAGACCTAAATCAGGGACCATAGTTTTTGCACTTGAATCTATATAGCTTATAAGTTTAACCATAAAATTCGGTAATTCTTTTTTAGGAAGTTTTTTTGCATGGCTTGGAATATTCTTGGCCATTATTTGTGATAATTCAAGAATACTTCTTACTTCTGATCCAACAATCAACCTTCTACCCCCAGCTTTTTTATTTGTTAAAGATAGAACATGCGCTTTCGCAACATCTTTTACGTGAGATATCATTACTGAAAATTTTGGGGCAGCTGGATATTTTCCTTGAAGTAATTGTTTTGCATATTCCATTGAAGTACATGTTTTTTCATTTAAAAAATCTCCTAAAACAAAGCCAGGATTGATACACGTCAAACTATTTTTAAGACCTTTAGTTTCCATAAGATCCCAAGCAGCTTTTTCAGCTCTTGTTTTTGATACAAAATAGTCTGTAGTTTTATCCCAATCTAAGTCAGTCCAATCATTTTCACCAAATTTATAAGGGTTAGATCTGTTTGGTTTTCTGTACATGCATACTATTGAAGAAGTTTTAACAAAATGTTCAACTCCTGCATTTATTCCTGCATTTAAAACTCTTAAAGTTCCATCTTTTGCTGCTGGGGTGAGTGACTCCCTATCATTTGAAACTTTTAAAGGAAATGGAGAAGCTACATGTATGATATATTTGCAGCCCATAGCAGCTTCATTCCAGCCTTCATCCTTTAATAAATCTAACTCTACAAATGATAATTTCTCAGTTGAAACTTTATTTTCCTCTAATGTTTTTTTTGTTTGTTCAATTGAATTTGAATTCCTAACAGTACCTAAAACTTCGTAATCCGAATTTAGTAATTCGATAGCAACATGTTTTGCAACAAACCCACTAATACCAGTAAGCAATACTTTTTCTGACATTTAATTCTTAAAATTTAAAATAATCTTTTATATCTTTTTGAAATAATAGGTAAATACAAGAAATCTGTAATAAAGTATTTAAAATTAAAATAGATCTTACTGTTAATTCATTAAATCCTATTTCTGGGATAGGTCCATAAGGAGCAGCAAAACTTACATTTATTGCTCCAATTAAATCAAGTAAACCAACGACATTCCATGACAGCAACAGAACCCATAGTATAGTACTTGGTTTTTTTATAATGTAGTAAACTAAAAATATAGCTGTTATCCCAATAAAAAAGTCACCTATAAAAGGAACTATCCATTCAGATGGTGCCGAACGTTCATTACCAGAAAAAATCCAAAACAGAAATAAGCCAGATCCAACTGCTCTGAATGACATCCATCCAGTCACAAAAACAATCCAATTTATTTTCATTTTTTAATGGGATAAAAATTTTTCAGCTTCCAGAGCCGCCATACATCCCATACCTGCAGCAGTTACAGCTTGTCTAAAAGTTTTGTCTTTCACATCTCCAGCAGCATAAACGCCAGGAACATTTGTCTCAGTCGAGTCAGATTTTGTAATAAGATATCCTTCTTTATCCATTTCTAATTGATCTTTGAAAAGCTGAGTTGCAGGATCGTGACCAATCGCAATAAATACTCCATCAAGTTTTAGTTCTTCGATATTATTTGTTTTAACATTTTTAATTTTAATTCCTTTAACATTTTTGGGTTCTTTATCACCGATTACATCCTCAACAACAGAGTCCCAAATAATTTCTATTTTTTTATTATCCATTAATTTTTTCTGAAGCATTTTTTCAGCTCGCAAACTATCACGTCTGTGGATCAATTTAACTTTTGATGCAAATTTTGTAAGAAACATCGCTTCTTCAACAGCAGCATTTCCACCACCAATAACTGCAACCTCTTTATCTTTGAAAAAGAAACCATCACATGTTGCGCAAGCTGAAACTCCAAAGCCTCTAAATTCTTGTTCTGATTTTATGTTTAACCATCTTGCTTGAGCACCTGTTGAAATAATAATACTGTCCGCAGTATATTTTTGTCCACTGTCCCCAATTGCTTCAAAAGGTTGAGATTTTAAATTCACAGATGCAATGTGATCTTCAATCATTTCTGTTCCAACCGCTTTAGCTTGATCTTTCATTTGATCCATTAACCAAGGACCTTGGATTACATCTGCAAATCCTGGATAATTTTCTACATCAGTTGTTGTAGTTAGTTGTCCACCAGGTTCTGCACCATAAACTAAAATAGGATTTAACATTGCACGAGCAGCATATACTGCTGCTGTGTATCCGGCTGGACCAGATCCAATTATTAACACTTTTGTGTGTTTAGTTGGATTTTGACTCATATGAAAGCTATATAGTGATAAATGTCTAAATTAAAAGGTTTATTATTAACACAAGGTATGCACGGAATGATTAGCCAAGTAGAGGGTTTGGCTAAAGCTCTTGATATTGATTTCATACACTGCGAGGTTGAAACAAATAATATTTGGAACATTATCCCACCAAGACTTTCTCCAATTTCACAAAGTGTTTATAAAAAAATAGATCAAACAGATTTTGATTTAATAATTTCCTGTGGAAGAAAAAGTGTTATTCCTTCAATTCACTTAAAAAGTATTTCTAATAAAAAAATAATTAATATCCATATTCAAGATCCAAAAGTTGACTTTAAACATTTTGATTTTATTGTTGCACCAGAGCACGATGCAATAGAAGGTGATAATGTAATCAGCACCAGAGGTGCAATTCATTACTTAACAGAGAAAGAAATTTCAGAGAATAAAGAATATTTAAACTCTTTTATTAAAAAAGATAATAGAAAAGTATGGGCCTTAGTTTTGGGAGGACCAACAAAATATTACGATTATTCAACAAAAAACATGAAACATATCTTTTCAATGTTTTATAAATTATTAAAAAAACACGATTTCCAACTTGTAGTTATTCCATCAATGAGAACACCACTAAGTACTATTCATTATGCTAAGGAATTTTTTGGTGAAAATCACACTATAATAATGGATGTAGATAAAAA
>CACBBX010000018.1 GCA_902537575.1 uncultured Pelagibacteraceae bacterium | reverse complement strand
ATGTTGTCTGTATCTTTTGATGAAAGAAAAGATGTCTATAGAGTAAACCAATTACTAAAAATTTTTAATGCAGCAGAATCAATTAAAAAAGAAGATCCCGTTGCAAATTTAGTTAATTTACCAAAAAATTTAATTAGAACTTCAAAATATTTAGAGCATCCTGTTTTTAATTTATACCATTCAGAGACAGAAATGCTTAGATATCTTAAAAAATTAGAGGATAAAGATATAGCTCTTAACAGAACTATGATTGCACTAGGCTCATGCACAATGAAATTAAATGCTACTGCAGAAATGATACCTATTTCATGGAAAGAATTAGCTGAGCCTCATCCGTTTGTGCCTGTTGAACAGATGGAGGGTTATAGAGAATTATTCACTGATCTTAAAAATTGGCTAAGATCAATCACAGGTTTTTCTGGAGTTTCACTTCAGCCAAATGCAGGCGCTCAAGGTGAATATGCTGGATTAATGGTAATACGAAAATATCACTTAGACAGAGGTAATGAAAATAGAAATATATGTTTAATTCCTAGCTCTGCACATGGAACAAATCCAGCAAGCGCACAAATGGTTGGAATGAAAGTTGTAGTAGTTGATTGTGATAAAGAAGGGAATGTAGATTTTGAAGATTTAAAGAAAAAAGCAGAAACACATTCAGAAAATCTTGGAGCTTTGATGGTTACATATCCTTCTACACATGGTGTTTTTGAGGAAAAAATATCAGAGATCTGTGAAATAATTCACAAACATGGAGGTCAAGTTTATATGGATGGTGCAAATTTGAATGCACTTGTAGGAATTGCAAAACCTGGAAATTTTGGTCCAGATGTTTGTCATATTAACTTACACAAAACATTCTGTATTCCACATGGTGGAGGGGGACCAGGTATGGGTCCTATTGCTTGCAAAAGACATTTACAAGTTTACCTGCCTAATCATTCTGTTGTTAAAGATTGTGGTCCTGCAACCGGTATAGGCGCAGTGTCTGCTGCACCATGGGGTAGTTCAAGTATTTTATCTATTTCATGGATGTATATAAAAATGATGGGCTCTCAGGGTTTAAAATTAGCTTCAGAAGTAGCAATATTAAATGCTAATTATATAGCTCATAGATTAAAAAACTATTTTCCAATTTTATATAAGGGCACTAATGGGAATGTCGCACATGAATGTATTATCGATATTAGATCAATTAAAACTGAAACGGGTGTGAGCGAGGAAGACATTGCAAAAAGATTAATAGACTATGGGTTCCATGCACCAACCATGTCGTGGCCAGTTGCTGGTACAATGATGATAGAACCAACTGAAAGCGAAAGTTTACACGAAATTGACAGATTTTGTGATACATTAATAAATATTAAATCAGAAATAGAAATGATTAATTCGGGAAAATTTGATAAGGTAGATAATCCAATTAAAAACGCACCTCATACTGATATCGAACTTTCATCAGATGAATGGGAACACAAATATTCCAGAAAGCAAGCAGCGTATCCTGCAAAATTCTTGAAAACAAATAAATTTTGGCCTCCTGTTGCAAGGGTAGACAATGTTTATGGAGATAAAAATATTTTTTGTACTTGTCCTAGTATGGATGAGTTTAAAGAAGATGCAGCATAAAAATTAATGAAAATTGCTGTTATCGGCTCAGGTATTTCAGGTTTAAGTGCTGCATACTACTTATCCAAAAAACATCATGTAGATCTTTTTGAAAAAGAAGACCGTTTTGGGGGTCACTCATATACAATTGATCTTACTTTTGGAGAAAAAAAAGTCTCTGTTGATATAGGCTTTATAGTATTCAACTTTCAAACATATCCTAATTTAATAAATTTTTTTAAAGAAAATAAAATTGAAATAGAAAAAAGTAATATGTCATTTTCAGTTTCGGTTGATAATACTAAGATTGAATATTGTGGAAAAGGGATTGGGGGTATTTTTTCTAATAGATTAAATTTATTTAATTTTAAATTCTTAAAAATGTTATTTGATATAATTAAATTTTATAAAAAAAGTGATCAAGAAATTATCTCAGAAGAAAAATTAACCTTAGGTGAATATCTTAAAAAAAATAAATTATCCAAAACATTTATTGATTATCACATAATTCCAATGGTTTCAGCTATTTGGTCAATGCCGCCACTAGAGGCAAGTAAAATGCCAATTTGTTTTTTTTTAAAATTCTTTCAAAATCATGGTTTGTTTAAATTAAAAAACAGACCTCAATGGTACACGGTTTCTAATAGAAGTAGAACTTATGTAAATCAGATTATATCAAAAATTAGTGGAGAGCATTATAAAAATTATAAAGTTAAAAAATTAAAAAGAAAGTCATCTGGTATTGATTTATATTATGGTGGGCAAAGTGAGTTTTTTGATTACGATAAAGTAGTTATAGCAACCCATGCAGACGAAGCTTTAGAATTAATTGATAATCCATCAGAGGCTGAGAAAAAAATTTTGTCTAACTTTAGCTATAAAGAGAATATTGCGTATATTCATACTGATGTTAGAGCTATGCCCAAAAATAAAAGAGCTTGGTGTTCATGGAATTCATCCATCGATGATAAAGATGTTGAAAAGAACTCTATTAGCTATTGGTTAAATTTGTTGCAAAATTTAAAGTGCGAACAAAATATTTTTTTGACTTTAAATCCATATTTTGAGATTGATAAGTCAAAAATACTTAAAAAAGTTAGATTTACTCATCCTTATTACGATCAAAAAGCATTGGATACGCAACAAGAGCTTTCTAAATTACAAAATCAAAAAGATCTACTTTTTTGTGGGAGTTATTTTGGTTACGGATTTCATGAAGATGGAATAAAATCATCTATTGAAATGCTTAAAAACCTTAATGATTAACTCTTGTATTTATATTGGGACAGTAATCCATAAACGATTTAAACCTAAAAAGCATTTCTTTAAATATAAAGTTTTTTCTTTATTCATAGATCTGTCTGAACTCGAAACATTAAGTAATAAAATTAAATTTTTTTCACTAAATCGTTTTAATTTAATTAGTTTTCAAGAAAAAGATCATGGAGAACGAGATGGTTCATCACTTACAAAATGGGTAAAAAAGCACCTAGAACAAAATAAAATTAATTCAGAAAATATTAAAATTAAACTTTTGTGTTACCCAAGAATATTGGGATATGTATTTAATCCTCTTAGCATTTTTTTTGTTTATGACAATCAAGACCAGATCGTATCAATTTTATATGAAGTAAAAAATACTTTTGGCGAACAACATACATATGTGTTTAGAGTTGATGATAAAAATAATTTAATAAAGAATACTTGTACAAAGAAATTCCATGTATCTCCATTTATTGAAATGGACTGTCAGTATTTTTTTAAAATATTAAAACCAGAAGATAAATT
The DNA here is from genome assembly GCA_902537575.1 of uncultured Pelagibacteraceae bacterium. Classification (GTDB taxonomy): domain Bacteria; phylum Pseudomonadota; class Alphaproteobacteria; order Pelagibacterales; family Pelagibacteraceae; genus Pelagibacter. The sequence continues at coordinate 12,656 of CACBBX010000018.1, read as the reverse complement.
ATCTGTAATTATTGATCAATATGACAATGAGGGAAAGATTTTGTTTGCTTCTCAAGATGGAGAAAGAAATGAATTAAATAGCAAACAATTAATCAAATGTTATTTAAAACATCCTTTAATGACCTTAAAAATTATTTCTGCGATACATTTTGAAGCGTTTAAATTATGGCTAAAAGGAATAAAACTAGTCAAAAAAAAATTTAATATTAAAAATAATTTAACAATAGAGAATTAATGTATTTAAATAAATTATCAGACAAATTAGTTAATAATTTTTTGAGCAGGATTGATTATGGTTACCTCGAAATTAAAACTTTTGATGGAGAAATTCTTAAGTTTGGAAATAAAGAAGAACCACTTTGTGCAAATATAATTATTAAAAATCCAAATTTTAATTATAACTTAATACGCGGTGGAAGTATTGGTTTTGCTGAGTCTTATATGAGAGGCGAATTTGAAACTGATAATCTTTCAAATTTAATTGAGCTGACTGCAAGAAATATAAAAATTATCCATAGGTTCTCAGGTTTACTTGATGTTCCAATAATTAATTATATTAAAAATAAAATTATTAAAAATACAAAGCGTCGGAGCAAGGAGAATATTGCTAAGCATTATGATTTAGGCAATGAATTTTTTTCACTCTGGCTAGATGATACTTTAACTTATTCAAGTGCTATTTTTAATGAAAATTCAAAAAACTTATCTGAAGCACAAAATAATAAATATCAAAAATTAATTGATCTAATAAAACCGAATAATGGTGATAAAGTTTTAGAAATTGGTTGTGGCTGGGGAGGTTTTGCTGAGTATTTGGGTAAAAAATATAATGTAAAACTTGACTGTATTACTATTTCAAAAAAACAATTTGAATACGCCAAAGAGCGAATTCATAAATGTGGTTTAAATGAAAAAGTTAATATTGAGATTAAAGATTACAGAGATCTGCAGGGAAAATATAATTCGATAGCTTCAATAGAAATGATAGAGGCCGTTGGGCAAAATTACCTAAATGGATATTTTAAAACCATCAAAGATAATCTATCAGGTGGTGGTAAAGCAGCTATTCAAGCAATAACTATTGATGACAATCTATTTGATAGATACAAAAACAAACAAGATTTTATTCAAAAATATATATTTCCTGGAGGATTTCTACCCAATAAAAATAGCATAAATAGATATGTTTCAGATAACGGGCTAACCATTAACTCATATATTTCATACGCAGATCACTATGCAAATACTTTAGAAATCTGGAGAAATGAATTTATTAAGAAATGGGAGTTAATTAAAAATCAAGGTTTTGATTTAAAATTTAAAAGAATGTGGGAATTTTATCTATCTTACTGTGAAGCTGGTTTTAAATCAAAGAATATAGATTTAATTCAATTTTCACTTCAAAATAAATAAATGATAAAAGGATATATATGCAAAATATCAAATTAATTAAATCTATTTCATTGATAATTTGTGCTTTCTTAATTACAAGTTGTTCAAATAATAATAGTGCTATGAAACCAGAGGATTTTAAAAATAAAGAACCAAGGTTGATAATTGAAGAATATTTAACTGGAAATGTAAAGGCATGGGGTGTTTTGCAAAATAGATCAGGAAAAGTCACAAGACAGTTTAATGCTGATTTAAATGGAACATGGGATGGTAAACAATTAGTTTTAAAAGAAAAATTCAATTGGGATGATGGTGAAGTTCAAGACAGGGAATGGATAATCAATAAAATTGATGACAATAATTATGAGGGAACCGCAGGAGATGTTGTAGGTAAAGCTAAAGGTTACTCGTATGGTCCAGCTTTTAAATTCGAATATGTTTTATTAGTCCCAGTAAAAGGGAGAGAATTAAAAATTACATTTGATGATTGGATTTTTAAACAAGATGATCGTGTCGCAATTAATAGGGCTACTATGACGAAATTTGGTTTTAAAGTTGCTGAGCTGACTGTAGTATTTGTTAAAGATTAATTATTTTTTTTGATATTTTGTCAGTCTACCTATTAAGTTAAAATATAACCAACTAGGCAGAAAACTTAAAACTTTAAGAGTTATTGTAAGTGCTTTTGGAAAATGAATTTCAAAAGACTTTTTATTAACTAAACCATCATAAATTTGATCAGCGGCATATTCTGGTGTTTTTAAAAAAGGCATTTTAAAGTCATTTTTATCTGTCATAGGAGTTTTTATAAACCCAGGTGATACTAAACAAACACGAACGTTAGATCTTTTGAAATCAAAATATAGGCTTTCAGCTAAATTATTTAATGCAGATTTAGATGGGCCATAGCCTGTAGAATTAGGTAGACCTCTGTAACCAGCGATAGAGGAAACAATAGTAATTACACCATTTTTTCTGTTTTTAAAGTGTTGCTCAACAGCTTTAATAGTATTTACAGTTCCAAAAAAATTTATCTTAAATACCTCTTCCATTTGTTCTACATCAATATCTTTTTCTTTTTTAGGATTCCAAGTTCCTGTTGAAAAAAAACAAATATCGATATCGTTAAATTTATTTTTAATTTTATTAAATACCTCAAAACAACTTTGTTTGTCAGTAACATCTAAAGGAAAAGCTGTAATATTTTCATATTGATCGCAAACTTCATTTAATAATTCTACTCTCCGAGCAGAAACAGCAACATTCCATCCCTTGCTAGAAAATTTAATAGCTAGGGCCTTGCCAATACCTGTACTACCTCCTGTGATCCATATTGTTTTTTTATTCATAGTTAATCGTATATACTACTAACATGTTTAAAAATAAATTTTTAACTTTTATATCTTTTCTCCTGGTCACTTTTGTAGCCTCAGCTATTGGAAGCTTATCCACGATTAATTATAAAGAGCCATGGTATTCATTGCTGAATAAACCAACCTTTAATCCACCAGATTGGGTTTTCGGACCTGTGTGGACAACTTTGTATTTGATGATGACACTAGCTATATGGTTATTTTGGCACTCAAAGACTAGCGATAAAAATACGGTTTATATTTATTTAATTCATCTGTTAATTAATACAACTTGGAGTGTAGTTTTCTTTGTTTTTCACAATATGATCCTAGCTCTAATAATATTAATTTTATTGATTGGAGTGATCATTAATCTCACTTTAAGATTTAAACGTGTCAATCTAGTTAGTTTCTATTTAATGATTCCTTATTTACTTTGGTGTAGCTTTGCAATAATTCTAAATATAAATCTTATACTAATAAATTAATATGGATGATGTTGTAGTAATAGGTGGTGGAATTATTGGAGCAGCGACAGCTTATTTTCTATCTACGGAGGGCAGAAAAGTAAAAGTAATAGAGAGAGATCCCACATACAAAACTGCATCATTCCCATTATCTTTAGGCGGATTTAGACGTCAATTTTTTCAAAAAGAAAATATTTTGTTAGGAAAATTTGCTAGAGAATTTATTAGTCAAATCCCACAATTATTAAAAACTAAAAAAAACCCTAACCCTACTGCTAGTATAGTAACAAATGGTTATTTATTAATGTTTGGACCTGAACATGCTGAAGAACAATACAGAGCATTAGAAAATCATAAAAAGTGTGAAGCAGGAACAAAAAATATTAAAGGGTCAGAATTATCTGACATATTTCCCTACATAAATAATGAGGGGATAGAAACAGCAACTTATACTGATAATCAAACCGAAGGTTGGATTGATCCTTTTCTTTTTCATACTGCTTTAAAAAGTAAAGCAATTGAGCTTGGAGCTGAATTCATTAAAGGAGAAATTAAAAACATTTCTGAAGTAAAGGCTAAAACTATTGTTTCTGCTGCAGGCTGTTGGACAAAAAAATTACTTGATGACATTCCTGTAGTACCTCAAAAGCACACAGTATTTAGGGTTAAATGTCCAAAATATATTAAAGAAATGCCTCTAACAGGTGATCTAACAACAGGTGTTTATTGGAGACCAGAGGGTGGTGAATACCTCGCGGGATCACCTATCTCTGTGTTTGACGCTGATGATCTAGAACCTGCATGGAATGATTTTGAAGAATTAGTTTGGCCAGCATTAGCAAAAAGAATTCCGGCTTTTGAAGAACTAAAATTAACAGGTGGTTGGGCTGGATATTATGACTGTAACAAACTAGATAATAATGCAGTAGTTGGAAAACATCCAAAATATGAAAATGTTTATATGGCTTCAGGTTTTACTGGTAGAGGATTAATGCAAGCTCCTGGAATTGGCAGAGCTTTAACTGAATTGATAACAACAGGATCTTATCAGACTATAGATATTAGTGATTTTTCAGTTGAAAGAGTCCTAGGAAATAGTGCAAGACATGAACCTTACGTACTTTAATTATTATGTTCCACAAAAAGTTTGATATTTATTTTTACTAAAAGGTGCAGGGTATTGGAATTCTGAAATATCATTTTTCGTACTATAAGGGTTTTTTAAAATAAATAACAATTTAGTCATAAGATCGAAATTATTGTTATTAGCTTCTGATAAAGCTTCCTCCACTTTATGATTTCTAGGTATTACAACTGGATTTACTTTCATCATAAGTTTAATTTGTTTTTCTTTATTAGAATTATTTAAGGTAGATCTTAGTTTCCATTCACTAACCCAATCAGTAAAACTTTTATCATAAAAAATTTTATCTTTAATATTAATTCCCATTAAATAGCAAAATGTATTTGTATAATCTGCTTTATTTTTTTTCATCCAATTCAACAAATTTTTGATTAAATTAAGATCATTTTTATTTTCCCCAAATAAACCAAGTTTATTTCTCATCATGTTTAGCCATTTAAGTTCATAAATTTTTTGAAAATTATTGATAATTTCAGATGCTATTTTAATTGATTTATCCTCGTTAGTATCAATTAATGGTATTAAACATTCTGCAAGCCTAGCTAAATTCCATTTTGCAATTGGAGGCTGATTAGAGTAGGCATATCTCCCAAATTTGTCTATTGAACTAAATACAGTTTTGGGATCGTAATGATCCATAAAAGCACAAGGACCATAGTCAATAGTTTCTCCTGATATAGCCATGTTGTCAGTATTCATAACTCCATGAATAAAACCTACTCTCATCCAATCAACAATAAGATCACATTGCTTTAACATAACAAGATTTAATAAATCTAAAGCTTTATTTTCAGAAAACTTTATTTCAGGAAAGTGTCTATCAACCGAGTAATCTACTAATATTTTTAAATCTTTAATATTTTGTTTTGCTGCAATGTATTGAAATGTACCAACTCTAATATGACTTGATGCAACCCTTGTTAAAATTGCTCCTTGTAATAAATTTTCCCTTACAACTTTTTCACCAGTTTTAACTACAGCAAGACTTCTGGTTGTCTGAATATTTAAAGAGTATAAAGCCTCGCTTATTATATATTCTCTAAGCATTGGTCCCAATGCAGCTCTGCCGTCACCACCTCTAGAGAAAGACGTTTTTCCTGAGCCTTTAAACTGTATATCAAAACGGTTATTTTCATTTATCAAATGCTCACCTAACAAAACTGCTCTTCCGTCACCTAACATAGTAAAGTGTCCAAATTGATGTCCCGCATATGCTTGAGCAATTGTATTAGTATTTTTGGGCAACAAATTTCCCGAAAAAATTTCAGCTTGTTGTTTTTTATTTATATTTGAAAAATTTAGATTTAAATCTTTGGCAAGTTCTTCATTTAAAATAACTAATTCAGGATTATGAACTGGTGTAGGCTTTATTTCTTCCTTAAAGGTATTCGGTAATTTAGAGTAAGTATTATCAAAATGCCAACCAATGGTCATTTAATTTATATTACTTCAGCTTGATTTTCTTTTGGTTTAACTTTTGTTTTAAATTGATTTGAAATTTTTTGTACCTCTACAGAAGAAACTTTATATTCTGCACACATTGTTTCTTCATCTTTACCATGACCAGTAACCATATTGACCATATGTTCTGGGAAATGGAAAGTAGTAAATACAATTCCTTCTTTTACTTTATCTGTAACTTCTACTTTTAATGCTACTTCTCCTCTACCTGAGTAAAGTCTTCCAATATCTCCAGTATTAAGATCTCTATATGCTGCGTCTTTAGGATGAATTAATAAAACATCTTCATCAACTATATTTATGTTTTTTGTTCTCCTAGTCATAGTTGCAGCATTGTAATGCTGTAGAACTCTGCTAGTAGTTAAAATTAGGGGATAATCTTTTTGGTTAGCCTCTATCTCACTAGATTCTTTCCAGTCAAAGTTTTTTAATCTTCCCTTGCCAAGTTTAAAAGTCTCAGTATGTAATATTTTTGTATCAGTTCCATCTTCCTTAACAGGCCATTGTAATCCAAGTTTACCCAGTCTTTCCCTAGTTATTCCTTTAAAGAAAGGAACTACATCTGCAATTTCATTTAAGACTTGATCGGCATCGTATGTAGGTTGGTCAAAACCTAGTTTTTGCATCATATCTGTTACAATCAACCCGTCTGGTTTCGTTCCGGGTAGTGGAGGAACTGCTCTATTTACTCTTTGGACTCTTCTTTCTGTATTGGTAAAAGTCCCATCTTTTTCTAAAAATGTTGTTCCAGGTAAAACAACAGTAGCTAGTTTTGCTGTCTCACTCATAAATATTTCTTGAACAACTAATAATTCTAAAGAGTTCATCGCATCAACTACATGAGCACTATTTGGATCAGTTTGTACGATATCCTCACCAATGATCCACAGACCTTTAAGCTCCTTATTTATTGCAGCCTCAAACATTTGTGGAATTTTTAAGCCAGCTTTTGTAGGGTGAGTTACACCATATTTTTCAGTATAAAATTTTTGATTTTTTTCATCTGATACCTCAAAGTATCCAGCTCCTTGATGTGGTTGACATCCCATATCAGCTGCACCTTGAACATTATTTTGACCACGTAATGGATTAACACCAACACCTTTTCTACCAATGTTTCCTGTAATCATTGCAAGATCAGCAATTAACATTACTGTTTTGGAGCCTTGTTCTTGCTCTGTTACTCCTAATCCATGAAATTCCATTGAGTTTTTGGCTGTTGCATAGGCAATAGCAGCTTCTTTAACTAACTGTTTATCAACTCCAGCAACTCTAGCTAGTTCATCAACATCTTGTCTTTCTATTTCTCTAATAAAATTGTCAAATCCCTCTGTTCTATCTCTTATAAAATCCACATTATATAATTTATTTTTAATAATAAAATGTAACATCATGTTTAAAACTGCAACGTTTGTACCTGGTCTAAGTTTAATATGATAATCAGCTAGCTTAGCTAATTCTGTTGTCACTGGATCTAATACAATTAATTTTTTACCTTTCATTACTTGCTGTTTGATTTTAGCACCAGTTACAGGATGTGCATTAGTAGGGTTTGCTCCAATTACTATAAAACAATCAGCATGATATATATCTTCAGTAGAATTTGTTGCAGCGCCAGTTCCAAATGTTTGTTGCATACCCCACGCAGTCGGTGAATGACAAATTCTTGCACAACAATCAACGCTGTTCGTTCCAACAGCTGCTCGGATCATTTTTTGAAAGACATAGTTCTCTTCATTTGTGCATCTTGCAGATGAAATACCAGCAAAAGCATCAGGTCCATTATCTTGTGTAATTCTATTCATTTCTTTTTTAATAAAGTCGTATGCTTCATCCCAAGAAGCTTCTTCAAATTTTCCATTTCTTTTTATTAAAGGAGTTTTTAATCTATCTGGGTGGTCGTAAAAACTGAATGCATACCTACCTTTAATACAAGTATGTCCAGCATTCACTTCCGTTTCTTTTGGGGTATCTATAGCTACTACTTTGTCATCTTTAATTGAAGCTTCCAAGTTACATCCTACTCCACAGTAAGAACAAGTTGTTCTAACTTTTCTATCTACAGCTGCAGATTTAGACTGAAATATATCTGAAATAGCATCTGTAGGACATGTATGTGCACATGCGCCACATGAAACACAGGAAGAGTCTCCGAACATCATATCATTGTCAGTTGTAATTCTAGACTCAAAGCCTCTACCACTCATCGTTAAAACAAATGAGCCTTGAATTTCATCGCATGCTCTCACACATCTTCCACAATTGATGCAATTATCTAAATTCATTCTCATATAATCATGAGATGTATCTCTTGGAATTCCTTTATGTTGTTTAGGAGAATTATATCTGTGATCTGAAATTCCTAAATCATTAGCAACAGTTTGAAGTTCACAATTATTATTTACCTCACAGCTATCACATTCCATAGGGTGGTCTGTCAAAACTAGCTCAACAATATTTTTTCTAAGATCAGTTAATTCTTTATTAGATGTAAAAATATGTTGGTTTTCTGCAACTGGTGTATGACAAGAAGCAACAATTTTAGTTGGACCATCTTTTTCTAAAGCAACTTCTACAGAGCAAACTCTGCACGCTCCATATGGAGCTAAGTTGGGATCATCGCAAAGAGTTGGAACTTTTTTATCACCAACATAACTTTTTACAAATTTTAAAATTGATGTATGGTTTGAGCTAATCTCGTAAGGTTTTCCATCTATATAGGCTATTTTTCTTTTTTCAGAGCTCATTAGTTTTCTTTAACCATATCATTTTTCATTTCTTCTCCAAAGTACTTAAGAATGTTCATTATTGGAGTAGGTATAGCCCCACAAAGAGCGCATAAACACCCTTTTTTCATCGTAATTAGCAAATCATTTAATACCTTTAATGGTATTTTCGCTCTTTTACTCTTTAACTGATCAAACATCTCTTTTCCTCTGTAGGAGCCCAACCTTCCTGGAAAACATTTCCCACATGATTCTTCTGCAGTAAATTCAAACAAATGGTGGATATATTCAACCATTGGAAAATCTTTTGGAATACTAACTATACTTGCATGTCCAAGCATAAATCCAGCTGTAGTAAATTCTTGAAAATCTAAATTAAGCTTTTCTGCTTCTGCAATAGGTATCACACCTCCTAAAGGACCTCCAATTTGTAATGCCTTAATATCTTCTTTAAAACCTCCACCAATATCATACAAAACTTTTTTCATAGGTGTTCCCATCTCAATTTCATAAACACCTGGATTATTAAAAAAACTATCAAAACAAACCAATTTTGTTCCTGCAGATTTTTTATTACCAATTGCAGAAAATTTTTCTGCTCCATTTAAAAGTATACCACTTGCAGCCGCAAGTGTTTCAACATTGTTAACAACTGTTGGTTTTTTATATAAACCCTCAGTAACTGGAAATGGTGGTCTTACATCTACTTCAGCCCTACGTCCCTCTATAGAAGCGATCAGTGCAGTTTCCTCACCACATATGTAAGCGCCTTGACCAATACAAATACCTAAATCAAAAGAAAAATCTGTACCTAAAATATTTTCTCCTAACAACCCTTCTTTTTTAAGAGAATTAATTGATGCATTTAATGACTCAATTGATTTTGGATATTCTCCTCTTATATATAAAACCCCTTCATCGCTACCAATGACGTATCCACAAATCACCATTCCAAATATTACTTTTAAAGCTTGATCCTCTAATAAATATCTATCTGAATATGCACCTGAGTCTCCTTCATCTGCGTTACAAATTACATATTTCTTATCTCCTTTTGCTTTTCTACAGAAATCCCACTTCATTCCAGTTGGAAATCCAGCACCACCACGTCCAGTTAAATTAGAGTCTAATAAAGATTTTATTATTTCTTGTTTATCTGTATTTATAAATCTCGTTAGATTATCTTTAAATTTACCTAAATCAGAAAGTTTATCGTCCATTAAAAAACTTGTAGAAGCAAAACTTTCTGAATAAAATTTTTCTTGCTCTAAATCGTTTCCATTTATTATTTCATCAATTTTATTAATATCATTACCCGCATAATTTTGACCATCGTAATGAAAGGCATGATTTTCATAACAATATCCAAGACAAAACATTTCACCCACTTTGTCGTCTCCAAGTTTTTCTTTTAATTTTTCTTTAAGTGGTTCTTGTGTTCCAGCACACATACAGGCACTTCCATTACACACAAATGCTTTTTTTTTTCTGTGGGAAGGTCTTAGAAATTCATAAAACGACTCTGCCCCATGAAGAGTTGAAACTCCAAGATTGTGTTTCTTTGCTATTTCCCCAATATCTTTAGGCTCTTTACTTAGTGAATTTTCAGATATTTGCTTAAATAAGTTATCTTTTAAACCTATTCTCCCAGATAAATTACTTATATTTTTAGACACAAAACCCTTTTTTTATTAATCTACAACAACTTTTTTGTTATTTGTATATATATTAAAACTATCCTTCTTTACGAAACCAATGAGGGTCATGTCAAATTTATTCGCTAAATCTATGGCTAGGCTAGTTGGCGCACCAACGCCAATCATTATACCTATATTAGCCATTAGAACTTTCTGAACTAGTTCAAAGTTTAATCTACCTGAACAAGTTATAAATTGATTTTTAGGCTCAATTTGGTCATTTATTAGTGCACTACCAATAAGTTTATCCAAAGCATTATGTCTACCAACATCCTCTCTTAAATTTATTAATTTACCCTTGATATTTAAAAGTCCACTAGCATGGATACCACCAGTCTTACTAAATTCTGATTGATTTGTTTTTAATGTATTTGATGAGGCAATAATTACTTCTTTAGTTATTTTTGGTTCACTAGAATTAGTCTTGTCAGTTTTTATGATTTCTAAAGCATCCAAAGATGTTTTACCACATACACCACAAGATGAATTAGTTAAAAAATCTCTTTTTAATTTAGAAATATTTACATTCTTAGAGTTATTTAACTTAGCTAAAATTTTATTTTGTATATTATATTGACCAACTCTTTCTCCATAACTTTCAATAGTATCAATATCAGCAATACTTTGAACTATTTGTTCATTAAACAAAAATCCTCTTACAAGATCTTCATCATTACCAGGTGTTCTCATAGTTATAGATAAATTCTCAGTGATCCATTCTTTATCTTTTTTAAATTTTAAAGAAATTTCTAGTGGCTCTTCTATTGAGACTAAATCTTCTTTTTTTTCAAATTTATTATAAATAAATTTTAAAACATTATATTTTGAGTTCATTAATTTATTTTAAAGGATAATTTTTTTGAAGTAAAAATTTATTAACCAAAATAGCTATTAACAAAATTATTATACATCCAAATATAATTGGACTAATTAAATAGTCATATGATGCGCTACCTATAATTATCATTATAGGATTTCCACCAGCAGGAGGATGAACAATATCTAATAAAATCATAAAAAAGACTCCAGCACCAACACCTATAGCAATATTTATGTAAATCGGTAAGGGTACCAGATTTACCAAAACTACACCAACTAGAGCAGTGCACAAATGACCAAAAAAAACATTTTTTGGTTGTGCAAAAGGACTTTCAGGAAAACCGAATAGTAAAACCATTGAAGATCCAAATGAACCAGCGATAAAATAACCTAGTGTACTTTTGTAGGTAAGAACGGTTAAAACACCAATTGTAAGTGCAGAAAAAAAACCTGCAATTAGTGCTTTTTGCAATATAGATCTAGTAATGTTAATCATTTAAATTTTAAGAGCTTTTAAGACTGTTCTTAATGGAAGTAACAAACATTCTTTTCTTGCTAAGTTTTTTTCATTAAATAATTTTTTAAAATCTTTCCAGTGTTTTTCTAAGCTGATTTTAACATTATCAAATAGCTTTTCCCCATCTGATATAAAAGTTTTTATTTCATTTACTTTTTTTTCTTTAATTTTTCTTGATAACAAGCTCACTGAAGCCTGGCAATAAACGCAAGATTTACATTGATATCCCATGTCTTTTATTACATCATTTTTTATAATTAAGCTTATTTCCATTTCATCACCGCATAATGGATTTTTATGTTTTGATTTATGAGTAAAATTTTGAATAACTTTATTATTTTCCGTGCGTGAAGCGATTTCTAAAATTTTAAGGTCCATTATATTTCTTTAATTAAGGTATGAATGTTTTATATTTCGCATAATGGATCATAACAATATTTTAGGCACTGTGCTAGCAGGCGGAAAGTCCCAAAGGTTTGGAGAAGATAAATCTCAAATAAAATTAAATAATAAGCTGCTTATTGATTATATTTTGTCTGAGATAACAAATGAATTCAAGGAAATTTTGATCGTTTCTAATAATCAAATTAAATTTAAAAATTATGGAAATATATCATTAATTAAAGATTTTAAAAAAGATCAAGGACCCTTGGGTGGGGTGTTAAGTGCTATGAAATGGGCCAAAGAAAAAAATAACAAATATAAATGGATTTCAACGTTTCCTGTCGACACACCATTTTTTAAAAAAGAGATATTAAAACAATTTCTAATTAAAATAAATTCAGAAGAAAGTAAACTTTTTTTTATAAAATCCAATAATACAAGACATAATATTTTTGGAATTTGGTCTATTGATTTAATGAAAAAATTAGAAGATGATCTAAATGATGGTCAAAGAAAAGTTGAAGTTTGGGCAAATAGTGTTGGTGTTAAAGTTATTAACATGGAATTTATAAATAATGACCCTTTTTTTAATATTAATACAAAAGAAGATTTTGAAGAAGCAAAAAATAAAATAAATAATGATCAGTTATAAAAGGTCTAGACAAATCTTAAATAAAGGGAAAATTAAAATTAAAAA
>CACBBX010000017.1 GCA_902537575.1 uncultured Pelagibacteraceae bacterium | reverse complement strand
AATGAGGGTGTAACATTTATTGGAACTAACAATATGAATGGTGCGGAGTTAGCTGCAAAATTTATATGTGATAAAACTCCAAAAGGTTCTGATGTTGCGATCTTAACTGGTATTGAATCTCAGTCTACTGCCTTACTTAGAAGAGATGGTGCAATTAAAGGATTTAAAAATTGTGGTCTAAACATCGTTGCAACACAAACTGCAGAATGGGATACAGCAAAAGGTAGATCAGTAACAGAGTCTATAATTTTGAAAAATCCTAACATCAAAGCAATATTTGCTTCTAACGACAATATGGGATTAGGTGCTATGCAAGCTCTAAAAGATGCTGATATGAATGATGTAGTAGTTGTTGGATTTGATGCTACACCAGATGCAGCTACAAGTATTCTAAAAGGTGAAATGACAGCAACAATTGCTCAATTCTCTTATAACATGGGTGCTTATGGAGTTAAATATGCTCTTGAGTTAGCTAATGGTGGAAGTATTGATCCAAATATTGATACTGGTACACAATTAGTAACAAAAGCAAACGCTAACGATTTTAAATAATCTTTAGAATAAAGCAAAAGTTAAAGGGTGGAATTTTATTCCACCCTTTTTTTTTATGTAATATAATAATTTAATGTTAATTAATATTAACCCAGTTTTAAGTCCTGAATTACTATTCCATTTAAGATCAATGGGACATGGAGAACTATTAATTTTAGCTGATGCAAATTTTCCATCAAACACATCTAATAATAAAGTAATAAGATTAGATGGAGTTGGTATTAAAGAAGCAGCTTCAGCAATTCTTTCAGTTTTCCCACTAGATAGCTTTGTTGTTTCACAAGGTGGATCCCCGGCCTTAAGAATGGAGGTAGATGATAAACCAGATGAATTAACAGAAACTCATAAAGAATTTATTGAAGTAGTTAAAAAAGTTTCAGGTGAAAATTGGAATGTTGGTTCTATTTCTAGACAAGATTTTTATAAAGAAGCCAAAAAAGCTTACTGTATAGTTACAACTACTGATGCAAGACCTTATGGATGTTTTATATTAATTAAAGGGGTAATTTTACCAGACGGTAAGGTTTGGTCGTAAAAATTTAGATAATGCAGTTTATTTGTATATTTGGAGTTTTTGTAGCAGACCTTTGTTTTTATTCAGAAAAGATACCAATTAAAGGAGAGACAGTTCTAGGAAAAGATCATTTAGTTGGCCCAGGCGGCAAAGGTTCAAATCAAGCAATTGCTGCAGCAAGACTTAACGGAAAAGTAAATTTTATAACTAAAATGGGCGAAGATAGTTACGCAGATATGGCTTTTAAAATATATAAAGATGCAGGTGTAATTACTAACGCCATAACAAAAGATAAAAACCTATCTACTGGTGTTGCTGGTATAATGATTGATAATGACGGCAGTAATGCAATTAATATTGTTCCAGGTGCAGCTGCTAAGTTAAATAGCAAAGATATCGATGATAATTTAGAAATTCTTAAAAAATCCAAAATTTTCCTTACTCAAATGGAAACTCCAGATGAAGTTACAATTTATTCTTTAAAAAAAGCTAAGGAAAATAATTGTTTAACTATTTTAAATCCTGCACCAGCAAGAAAAATCAATGAGGAAAATTTTACCCTATTAGATTTTTTTACACCAAATGAAACTGAGGCTGAATTTTATTTAAAAAATAAAATTACTACTGAGGAAGATATTAAGATTGCAGGAAGAGAATTTTTAAAAAAAGGGGTAAAAAATATTATTATTACTTTGGGAGAAAGAGGTGTCTATTTTGCTAATGAAAATGAGGAATACTTTATTGATGCTTTAAAATTAAAAGATCAGGTTGTAGATACTACCGGTGCTGGTGATGCATTTAATGGAGCTTTTGCAGTAGGTTTAGCAGATGATTTAAAATTTAAAGATGCATTGATTTTTGCAAATAAAGTTGCAGGTATATCTACAACTAGAGCAGGGGCAGCAAGTTCAATGCCAACATTTAAAGAAGTAAATAACTATTAATTATTCTATAATTTTAAAGTCAGATTTATATTTGTCAGTTATTGTTAGACCTAGTCCTGGTTTATTATCATCTAGATCTATAAAACCATCCTTAGGAGCTGGATCTCCTTCAAAGATATAGTAAAAAAGTTCATTTCCAATCTCAACGTCATGAACAGGAAAAAATTCTGATATTGGACAATTAAAATTTGACATTGTTAAGTGGTAGTTATGCATTTGTCCTGCATGAGGAATAACTGGAACTTGATGAGCTTCTGCAATAGCATTAATTTTCTGAGCCGCAGTAAAACCTCCCACTCTATTGTTATCATATTGAATATAACTCACGGCTTTGAGGTCAAGTAACTGTTTGAAACCAAATATATTAAACTCATGTTCACCTCCTGAAATTGGTATCATGTTCATTTTATTTAATTCTTCATAACCATGAATATCATCTGCAATCACTGGTTCTTCAAGCCATCTTGGATTAAATTTCATTAATTTAGGTATTATTCTTTTCGCATAATCTAAGTTCCAACCCATATAGCATTCCATCATCAAATCTGTATCTTCACCAATTACTTCTCTGACGGCTTCAGCAAGCACAATATTTTTTTTCATACCATCAGGACCATCTTTTGGACCCCAACCAAATCTCATTTTAAACATTTTAAAACCCTGCTTTACGTAACTCTCAGCCTCTTTTTGAAGAGCTTTAATGGGTTGGCTATAAAGCTTTGATGCATAGACAGGAATTTTTTCTTTTGTTCTGCCTCCAAGAAGTTTAAATACTGGTTTTTTATTTACCTTCCCCATTATATCCCAGATCGCAATATCAATTGCTGAGATTGCGACCATACCAATTCCTCTTCGGCCCCAAGCATGAGTTCTTCTATACATTTTTTCCCAGATGTAAGCATAATCAAAAGGGTCTTCACCAATTACTAATGGTTTTAAATAAGTATCAATAGTTTTTTTTGCAATTTGTGGAGCTAGAGCTGCGTTTCCAATTCCAATAACACCATCATCAGTTTCTATCTCACATATCAGCCATTCATGAAATCTAAATGATCCCATTGCATCTGATTTTTCAAATAGAAGATCTGAAGCATTCGTACAAAAATTATTTTGAGGTGGAACAGTTTTACCATTCCATTGATATACTTTTGTTCTAATTTCTATTATTTTAGACATTATTTATTTTTATTTTCAGCCATAGTTAAAGCTAATTTAAAAGAATTTAATGTTGGCTCTAGATTTGCTTTATTCTCTCCCGCTATATCAAAAGCAGTCCCATGGGCAGGTGTAGTAACAGGAACACTTAATCCACCAGAAACTGTAACCCCCCTGTCAAATCCAAAAGCTTTTAAACCGCACTGTAATGCATCATGATACATGCCAACTATACAATCATGATTTTTATTTTTAAATGCTGTGATAAATGAAGTATCACATGGCAGTGGTCCATCAGCATCAATTCCAAGTTTTTTTGCTTCCTCTATAGCAGGTATTATTTCGTCTTTTTCCTCATTTCCAAATTCAGCATGAGGATTAAGTGCTTGAACAGCTACTCTTGGTTTTTCAATACCACTCATTTTCAAAGTTTTATCTAAAAGTTTAATTGGTTTTAATATATTTTCCTTTGTAATATTTTTAGCCACATCCTTTAGTGGGATGTGCGAAGTGACTCTAGCAGTCCAAAAATTATCAACAACATTAAATTCGCAACAAAATTCTTTCATCTCAAGTTTTGCTTGCATAAAATCATGTTCGTCATTGTATTCACAACCTCCCATTATTAAACTAGTTTTGTTCATTGGACCAAAATTGATAGCATCAATTTTCTTTTCTTTTGCAAGATCTAAAGCTAATTCCAAAGCATCTAATACTGTTTTTCCAGACTCAGCAGACACTTCACTTAATTTATAATCTCTGTTTGCACCTTTTGAAATATCAAGAAAAAATTTATTTTCACCATTAAAATTTATGTCTTTAAAATTTTCAACAACCTTTAAGTTTGTTTTTTTTCCAACAATCTTCTCACCATCCTCTAAAATTTTTTTTTCTCCAATAACAATTAAATTAGCTTTATTACAAATTTTGTTGTCAAGTAATTTTACAATTAACTCAGGACCTATTCCTGACGGATCACCTAATAAAACAGCTATATTGTTTTTATTTTCAGACATTTTTTTCTTTACCTCTTATGTTGGAGTATGGTTATATATTTAAATATAAATTAACTAAAGAGGGAAATAATGAAAAAAAGCTTTAAGTTGTTTTTGGCTGCTGCGTTTTTAGTGACCGAATTCTTCGTTGTAGCACTTCCGTTGATGATTACGTCTGCAAAAGCAGATGGTCACCCAATTCAAGCAGTTACACATGCTGGTTTTGGTGGTGGTACAGACGTAACTACTAGAATGATGTTATTAAGAACTAGAAGATATCTAAAACAAGATATGCAATTAGTTAACAAAAAAGGTGGTGGTGGAGCTGCATCTATGGATTATATGATGACTTTACCAGCAGATGGAAATCATACTTTAACTTGGACTACTGGACATGCTGTATCTATGGCTTTGGGAAAAACTAAAGTTAAATTAAGTGATATGCAACCTTTAGCGAGAGGAACTGATGATCCTCAATTATTTGTTGTTAGTTGTAAAAATGACATCAAAGATGCAAAAAAGTTTATTAGTGCACAAAAATCAAAATCGTTGAAATATGGAACAACACATGTAGGTGGTATTGATGATGTAAGTGCTATTGCTTTTACTAAAAAAGGAAAATTAACAGACCCAACAATCGTAGCTTATAAAGGTGTAGGACCTATTAAAACTAACCTTATCAAAGGAGATATTGATGTAGGTGTTTTAAATTTAGGTGAAGCTGTTACTGAAATAGAAGATGGTACTTTATGTGTGTCAGTTGTCTTAGCAAGTAATAGAATGGAAAAATTAAGTAATGTTCCTACGGCTACTGAATTAGGAATTCCAGTTGTTTTATCTACGGTAAGAGGCTTTGTTACAAAAAAAGGTGTTCCTGCTGACAGAAAAAAACAATTAGAGGATGCAATGATAAAAGCTATGGAGCATAAATATTTCCAAAGTTTTTTAACTGACATTGGTCTCGATTCAACTAGTGTAGTTGGAGCTGATGAGTGGGGTAAGCAAATGGAAACTATGCTTGCAGAAATGACTGCTCAACTCAAAGCTTTAGGTTACATTAAGTAGTTTTAATTAAGTACATTTCTCAATATGAATAATGTACGTGATAAAAAAAGGGCAAACAAAAGTTTGCCCTTTTTTTTTAGGACAGAATTTAAAGTTTTTTTTGCAATTATTTTAGTTTCAACAATTTTACTAATATCAACTTTTTCATTTGATACTGTTCCACCAATTTTAAACAGAGGTATTCAACCAGCAACATTCCCGAAGGGATTACTAGTCTTAATTATAGCGTTAACTTCAATTATTTATTATTTGTCTTTTAAAAAACCTTGGAAAAAAGAAAAAAGTTTACCAAAGCCTTTTTTTCTTACAATTTTAAGTTTCATTATTTTTATAATTATCTCAAAAACTTTAGATTTTTTTCTAGCAATCTCAGTATTGTCAATTTTGGTTTCTTATTATTGGGGTGAAAGAAGAATTTTTTATTTATTACTAGTAAGTATAATTTTTCCTTTAGTTGTCTTTATCTTTTTTGAAATGATTTTAGGACTAAGATTTCCTCCAGGAATAATCACTAATCTTTACTATTATTAAGATGGATAATTTAATTTTAATGATGGCTCCTATGTTTAGTTCAAAGCTATTATTAGTTTTGTTATTTGGAACTTTATTTGGATTAGTTTTAGGAGTTCTGCCTGGTTTAGGTCCTACGACAGGTGGTGCATTAATATTACCTTTCACTATGACTTTAGATCCATTATCTGCAATTATTTTGTTAACATCTATATATTGCGCAGGAACATATGGAGGAGCAATCACTGCTGTACTTATAAATACACCCGGCACTCCAGCTGCAGCAGCAACATGTTTGGATGGATATCCTTTAGCTCAAAAAGGTGAGGCAGGTAGAGCTTTAGGCATGGCAACAGTTTCAAGTACAGTTGGTGGGATATTTAGTGTCATAGTTTTGGTTTTTTTCGCCCCAATATTGGCAAATCTTGCGTATGAATTTGGTCAACCCGAATATTTTGCATTAGCAATTTTCGGTTTAACTATGTTGGCTTCAATAGGGGATGGTAGTCCAATAAAGAACTTAATAGCAGGAGCTTTTGGAATTTTAATTTCAACAGTTGGAAAAGATTTTATGACATCAATAGATAGATTTACTTATGGTATAAATGAACTTTCTGTAGGTATAGGATTTATTCCAGTTGTTGTCGGTTTGTTTGCTATAAGTGAAATGTTAACCCAATCTACATTACTTGATCAGGTATTTAAGAGAGTAGCCCTAAAAGCTGTAAAACTTCCAACTAAAGATGACTATAAAAAAACTTGGAAAACAATTCTTAGATCAAGTGGAATAGGATCATTTATAGGAGTATTACCAGCAGAGGGAGGAACTGTTGCTTCTTTAATCGGTTATTCAGAAGCAAAACGATTTTCGAAAAATCCTGAAGAATTTGGAAAAGGATCTGTGGAGGGAATTGCAGGAGCAGAGGCAGCAAACAATGCTGCTACAGGGGGTGCAATGGTTCCTACATTAGCACTTGGTATCCCTGGAAGTGCAACCACAGCAGTCATATTAACAGGATTAATTATCCATGGAGTAAGACCAGGACCAGACTTATTTAAGGAACAACCTGAATTTCTTTATGGAATTTTTGGTGCAATGTTAGTAGCTAATGTTTTATTTTTTATTTTTGGTTTTTTTGGTGCAAAAATTTTTGCAAGAATTACTCTTGTACCTAATAAAATTTTATGGCCAATGATATTTGCAGTATCAGTTTGTGGAACTTACTCACTAAGCCAATCAATAATTGATGTATGGATAATGTTATTTTTTGGTGTGCTAGGTTTTTTTATGAGACGATATGGTTTTTCAGTTGTTCCAGTTATTATTGGATTAATTTTAGGAGAACTCGTTGAAGGAACTTTGAGACAATCAATTGTAATATTTGACGGAAATTGGCTTATGTTTTTAACTAGACCCATTGCCTTAACATTCTTTATTTTATCTTTAATTGCACTTGCTTTTCCTTTAATAAGATCCAAAAAAAATAAAAAAATTATATGATACAATTTGATCTAAAAGACAGAGTTGCTATTGTTACAGGAGGAGCCCAAGGATTTGGTTTAGCAATTACAGAAAGATTTATACAGTCAGGAGCAAAAGTAGTTATTTGGGATATTGACGAAAGTGAAGCCAAAAAAGCTCTGAAAAAAATAAACTCTAAAAATTTATTTTATCAAATAGTAGATGTCAGTGATTTCAAAAAGATTAATATAAAGTTAACCGAAACTGATAGCACACATGGAAAAATAGATATTTTTGTAAATAACGCTGGTGTGGCAGGTATGAATACTACAGTTACAGAATATCCAATAGAAGAGTGGAATAAAGTAATTAATTTAAACCTCAATGCAGTTTTTTATTGCTGTAAAGCAGTAGTTCCTTTTATGGAAAAAAATAATTATGGAAGAATAGTAAACATAGCGTCCATAGCTGGAAAAGAAGGTAATCCAAATGCTAGCGCATACAGTACATCAAAAGCTGGGGTAATTGGTCTAACCAAATCACTTGGAAAAGAACTTGCTCAAAAAAATATAGCAGTAAACTGTGTTACTCCTGCTGCTGCAAAAACAAGGATTTTTGATCAAATGACTGAAGAACATATCAATTATATGCTTTCAAAAATTCCAAGAAATAAGTTTGCAAAAGTTGAGGAATTAGCTTCTTTAGTTACTTGGTTATCTAGTGAAGAAAATTCATTTTCAACAGCTGCTGTTTTTGATTTAAGCGGTGGCAGAGCTACATATTAGTTATGCAAATAGGTATAGATGTTGGTGCTACAAAAATAGAAACTGTGGTCTTGGAAAAAAATGGTCAAGAGAAACACAGATCCAGGACTCCATGTCCTAAAGATTATATATCAATAATTAATGCTATTAAAGATATTAGTCAAAAATTAGAAAAAGAATTTAAAATGGAATTACCTATAGGTGTATGTCACCCAGGAATTCATTCACCTCAAACAGGTTTAGTAAAAAATGCACCAAATTGTTACTGGCTTGAAAAAAAACCTTTTCAAAATGATTTACGTAAAGCACTTAGTAAAGAGGTTTTTTGTGAAAATGATGCAAATTGTTTTGCATTATCTGAAGCAATTGATGGATCGGGAAAAAATTACAAAATAGTTTATGGTATTATTTTAGGTTCAGGAGCAGGAGGTGGACTTGTAATTGACAAACAAATCATCAGTGGTCCAAATGGAGTAGCAGGTGAGTGGGGACATAACCAAATTCCATATTTTGCAGCAAAAAAAGAAAATTTTGACTCAAATAATGCTAGAGAGGCTGAGATTGAAAGTTTTATCTCTGGTTTAGGATTAGCTAAAAGGTTTAATAAACTTTATGGAAAAAATTTAAAAACAAATGAGATTTTTGAATTAAATCGAAAACATGATATAGACGCAGAAAGATTTATAGATGATTTTAAAGTAAATTTAGCTATGTCTCTTTCAAGTATTATAAATATTTTAGATCCTGATGCTTTTATATTTGGAGGTGGAGTTTCAAATGAAATTGATTTTTTAAGTGAAGTAGAATCTATGGTTAAGAAATTCGTTATAGGAAAAGAATATCAAGGTGTTTTTTTAAAACCTAAATTTGGTGATGCAAGCGGTGTTAGAGGTGCAGCTCGTCTTGGTAGAATCCAAAAAAATTGAACTTTCAACCCCAAATTGAATTATAAAAGAAGCATTACATTTTTTATTTAAAGAACTTATAAAAAAACTGAAAATAAAAAAAATCAACTTTTGATTGTAAAAATATTTTTAATTTACTTTATGCCCAAAATCTACCTATAGTCTCATTTAATATAAAAACGATAAATAACAATAAAGGGAAGATAAGATATGAGAAAATTATTAATCGCTTTAATTGCATTTGCATTCACATCTACTTCATCTTATGCAGGACCAAAAATTGAGGTTTTGCACTGGTGGACATCAGGTGGTGAGGCAGCTGCTTTAAAAGTTTTAAAAGACGATTTTGCTGCTAATGGTGGTGAGTGGCTAGACATGCCTGTAACAGGTGGTGGTGGAGACGCTGCTAATGTAGCGTTAAAAGCAAGAATTGTTGCTGGTGATCCTCCATCTGCATCTCAAATAAAAGGTCCTACAATTCAAGAGTATGACCAAGAGGGTGTTGTAGCACCATATAATATTGATCCAATTGCTCAATCAGAAGGTTGGGATAAGTTATTAGATCCAATGATTGCTGCAGTACATAAATGTAAAAATAACAGCGGACCATATTGCGCGGCTCCTGTAAATATCCACAGAATTGACTGGATGTGGGCAAATAAAGCTGTTTTTGATGCTAATGGTATTTCAGTTCCAACAACTTGGGATGAAGTTAATGCTGCTGCTGAAAAACTTAAAGCTGCAGGAATAATTCCATTTGCTCATGGTGGTCAAGCTTGGCAAGATGCTACAGTTTTTGAAGCCGTTGCTATGGGTATTGGTGGAAATAACTATTATAAGAACTGCTATGTAGATCTGAAAGAAAGTTGTTTAAGAAGTGAGACTACAGTAAAAGTTTTTGACCAAATGAGAAAACTTCAAAGTTATACTGATGAAGGTAGTCCAGGAAGAGACTGGAACGTTGCTACTGGAATGGTAATTGAAGGAAAAGCAGGTTTCCAAATTATGGGTGACTGGGCTAAGGGAGAGTTTACTGCTGCTGGTAAAACACCCGGAGTAGATTACTATTGTTCTCCAACTCCTTCTAATAATGGTTACTTATACAATGTAGATAGCTTTATATTCTACAAAACAAGTGATCCAGATAAACAAGAAGGTCAAAAATTGTTAGCAAAACTAATGATGGGTAAAAACTTCCAAAAAGTATTTAATCTATACAAAGGTTCTATTCCAGCTAGATTAGATGTTTCAATGGATGAGTTTGACAAATGTGCAAAAACTTCAAACGCGGATATTAAAACTGCAGGTGCTAGTGGTGGACTAGTTCCAAGTTTTGCTCATGGTATGGCACAAGGAAATACTATGAAGGCTGCTCTACAAGATATTATTACAGAACACTTTAATTCTAATATGTCTTCAGTAGATGCTGCAAACGCATTAGCTGACTCAGTTCTAGCTAATATGTAATACATAAAAAATCTAAAGGCCACTTTTAACTAAGTGGCCTTTTTTTTAATCAAAAAAATATTTACAATGTTCAAGTGGTTAGAAAAAAATTTACCAAAAATCGTAATGGCTCCAGCAGTTGGGTTAATTGGTTGGTTTGTATATGGTTTTGTGCTTTGGACTTTATATATATCATTTACTAATTCTAAAATTTTACCAAAATATGAGTTGTGGGGCTTTGGTCAATATGAAAAGCTATGGGCCTCAAGAAAATGGCTTATATCAGTAGATAATCTTTTGGTTTTTACAGCTCTTTTTTTAATTTTTTGTATTGTGATAGGAATTATTCTTGCAATATTTTTAGATCAAAAGATCAGGGCTGAGGGTGTTTTAAGAACAATATATTTATACCCCATGGCACTTTCTTTTATTGTTACTGGAACTGCGTGGAAATGGATTTTAAATCCAACACTAGGTATTCAAAAAATGTTTATTGACTGGGGGTTTGAAAATTTTACTTTTGATTGGCTGGTCAATAGAGAAATGGCAATTTATACAATTGTTATAGCAGGTGTTTGGCAATCAGCTGGTTTTGTAATGGCTTTGTTTTTGGCCGGACTAAGGTCAGTTGAGGACGAGATTGTAAAAGCTGCAAAAATTGACGGTGCTGGTTTGTTTACTGTTTATTGGAAAATATTACTACCTATGATGAGGCCAGTATTTTTTACAAGTTTTGTAATTTTAGTTCATATATCTATTAAAAGTTATGATCTTATAGTTGCTTTAACACAAGGTGGGCCAGGTATTTCAACCACAATGCCAGCTTTATTTATGACACAAGCAGCATTTCATAAAAGTCAAGTAGGATTATCTGCAGCAAGTGCAATGATGATGTTCATGGCTGTAGCTGCTGTAATAATTCCTTATTTATATTCAGAACTGAGGAGAGAAAATGCAAGATAACTATCAATCATCTTCTTATAAAGAACTAGAACAAAAATCTAAATATACAAATATTTTTTTGAGGTGGTTTTTGTATTTTGTTTTAATTCTTTTTGCCTCCTACTTCATTTTCCCTCTTTATGTAATGGTTGTTACTTCTCTTAAAACAATGGAAGAAATTCGACAAGGAACACTTTTAACTTGGCCTAGCTCATTAAATTTTGACTCATGGTTAGTTGCTTGGGGTGGAAGAGGTTATGGAGCAGGAGATACTTTTTTAAGACCCTATTTTTGGAATTCAATTAAGATGGTAGTGCCAGCAGTATTTTTTTCAACATTCATAGGAGCAATGACGGGTTATGTTTTAACTAAATGGAGATTTAGAGGAGATCAGTGGGTTTTTCTATTTTTATTATTTGGATGTTTTATTCCTTTTCAAGCAATATTACTTCCTATGGCTAGAACTCTGGGAACTTTAGGAATATCAAATTCAGTTGTAGGGCTTGTATTAGTTCATACAGTTTACGGAATTCCATTTACTACCTTATTTTTTAGAAATTATTATATTTCAGTACCTACTGAATTAGTGAAAGCTGCAAGAATAGACGGAGCAGGTTTTTTTAAAATATTTTTTAAAATTTTACTTCCTATTTCGGCACCAATAATAGTTGTAACTGTTATTTGGCAATTTACCCAAATCTGGAATGACTTTTTGTTTGGATCAACTTTTTCATTTGGGGAAGCAGCACCAATTCAGGTTGCTTTAAATAATATGGTCTTATCAAGTACAAGTGTTAAAGAGTATAACGTCGATATGGCATCAGCTATTATCGCAGGTATACCAACACTTATTGTATACGTTTTAGCAGGAAAATATTTTATTAGAGGATTAACTTCAGGAGCTGTGAAAGGATAAGTATGAAAACTTTAAAAATTGAGGAACTATCAAAAAACTTTGGAACGACTGAGGTATTAAGAAAAATTAATTTAGAAATTGATGAGGGAAATTTTTTAGTTCTATTGGGACCCTCTGGATGTGGAAAGTCAACTTTATTAAATATTATTGCGGGGCTTGAAACAATTAATGAGGGAAATGTTTTTATAGATGATTATAATGTTAGTAAAGTAGAGCCAAAAGATAGAAATATTGCAATGGTATTTCAATCTTATGCACTCTATCCATCCATGAATGTAAAAGAAAATATGGTTTTTGGTCTTAAGCAAGCCAAAACCTCAAAAGAAAAAATTGAAGAACAATTGGAAAAAGTTTCAACATTTTTGCAGGTAGATAAATTATTAGAAAGAAAACCATCTCAGTTATCTGGAGGTCAAAGGCAGAGAGTTGCTATTGGTAGAGCTTTAGTAAGAGAGCCAAGAATTTTTTTATTTGATGAACCATTATCAAATTTGGATGCAAAATTAAGAGTAGAAATGAGAAGAGAAATAAAAAAACTTCACCAACAATTAAAAACTACTGTAGTCTATGTAACTCACGACCAGACAGAGGCAATGAGTTTAGGAACAAAAATCGCCATAATGAATCACGGAGTAATTCAACAAAATGATACTCCAGAAAATATTTATAATAAACCTAGTAATACTTTTGTAGCAGATTTTATTGGATCACCATCGATGAATTTAATCAAAGGTAAATTAATTGAAAATTCAAATAATATTTCATTTATTGCTGATGGATCAACTTTAGAAGTTCCAATTAATAATTATGACTTTATAGAAAAGTTAGATTTAAATAACAAAGAAATATATTTTGGAATTAGACCAGAGCATATTTATTTTAAAAAATTAAATGAGGAAGACTTTGATATCAATCTACGAGCTGATTTAAGTGAGTATATTGGTCATGAACAAATAGTCACATTAGACTATTCAAATCAAGAAATTCTAGCAAAATTCCCATCTACAATTAAGATTGAACTTGAAAAAGAATTGAAATTATATTTTGATTTAAAACATACATCTTTATTTGATTTAAAGACAAAGGAAAGACTTTAATTATGAAGGTAACATACTCAGATTTAAAAAATAAAAGAGTATTTATTTCTGGAGGTGGTTCTGGAATTGGAGCTACTATTGTCGAATATTTCTGTGAACAAAAAAGTGAAGTTTACTTCATAGATATTGATATTAAATCATCTAATAAATTAATTAAAAACATAAAAAAAAAAGGATTTAAAATTCCTAAATTTATTGAATGTAACATTTTAGATGTAAAAAAATTACAAAATATTATTAAAGATATTATTTCAAAAAAAGGTGCAATTCATTGTCTTATCAATAGTGCTGCAAATGATGATAGACATACCACAGAACAGGTTGATGAAAAGTATTGGGAAAATAGAATGGGAATTAACTTAAAACATTATTTTTTTGCTGCTCAAGCAGTTGTAAAAGGTATGAAGAAAATAAAATCAGGCTCAATTGTAAATTTAAGCTCAGTATCATGGATGTTAGGTGAGGGGGATAAAGTTGTTTATGAGACAGCAAAATCAGCTGTGATCGGTTTAACAAGATCCTTCGCTCAAGAATTTGGAAAATATAATATTAGAACTAATTCTGTCATACCAGGCTCAATTGCTACAAAAAGACAGATAAAACACTGGCTTACACCTAAATACAAAAAACTTATATTAGATAGTCAAGCAATTAAAAGACAACTTAAACCAAATGATGTAGCTAGGTTGGTATTATTTTTATCATCAGACCAGTCTTCAGGATGTACCAAACAAAGTTTTATTATTGATGGTGGTATAACTTAATCTTAAAAAAGTTTTAATTTGAAAAAATTAAATAAAATTTAGAAAAAAAATTTAAAGGTTCGATAAAATAGATTTAGAGCATTCAGTCGTATTGCTCTTTCCACCTAAATCCTTAGTTCTATTTTCTTCACTCTTTAGGGAGTGCTCAATAGCACTTACAATTGAATTTGCCGCTTCTTTTTCACCTAAATAATCAAGCATCATTGCACCAGACCAAATTTGTCCAACAGGATTAGCAATTCCTTTTCCTGCAATATCAGGTGCTGAACCATGTACCGGTTCAAACAATGATGGAAACTTATTTTCGGGGTTAATGTTACCTGATGGTGCAATTCCAATAGTTCCAGTACATGCTGGACCTAGATCTGACAAAATATCTCCAAATAAATTTGATGCAACGACTACATCAAACCATTCTGGATTTAAAACAAATCTTGCAACTAAAATATCAATATGAAATTGATCAGTTTTTATTTCAGGATATTCTTTTTTCATTTTTTCAAAACGTTCATCCCAAAATGGCATAGTGATTGAAATACCATTGGACTTTGTTGCATTTGTTAATTTTTTCCTTTTCCTAATTTTTGCTAATTCAAATGCAAATTTCTGAACTCTGTCAATTCCATGAGCCGACATAATTGTTTCTTGAATAGCTATTTCACGATCTGTATTTTTGTACATTCTTCCACCAACAGATGAATACTCACCTTCAGTGTTTTCTCTAACAATCATCATGTCAATATCTCCAGGTTTTTTATTAGCTAATGGTGAATTTACACCTGGAAAAAGTTTAACTGGTCTAAGATTTATATATTGATCAAACTCTCTTCTGAATTGGAGTAGAGATCCCCATAATGAAATATGATCTGGAAGTTGATCTGGCATCCCGACTGCTCCAAAAAATATTGCATCGTGCTTAACTAATTTTTCTTTCCAATCATCAGGAAGCATTTTTCCATGCTTTTCATAATAATCACACGAAGCAAAATCGTATTCAGTAAAATTTATTTTAAATTGATGTTTTAAGGCCACATCTTTAAGTACTTTAATTCCTTCTGGTACTACTTCTCTTCCAATCCCATCTCCAGAAATAGCAGCAATGTTATATTCTTTCATAAATGTTAGATATACTTCAAAAATTAACAAATACCATTGTTAAATAATCTTGAAACTTTTAAACATTCATTGTTTTGACAAATTTTATTTGTTAATTTTACTTATGAAAAAGTTAATTCTTATCATTTTATTAAGTATATTTTTTTCTGTTAACTCAAATGCCGCATGCGATGATCCGTTAACTGAAGGTGTAGATTATTCAAATTGTAGGTTTTCAGATGCGCAAGATTTACAAGGAAGTTATTTTCCAAATTCAAATTTATCTTTTGCGAGTTTTATACAAGTAAATTTAGATAAAAGTATTATGATGAACTCGAATTTATCATTTGGAACTTTCCCAGAATCAACTTTTGTAAGAGCAAATCTTTATGAAACAGTTTCAATAGGTGCTAATTTTGAAAAAACAAATTTCACTGGTGCCAACCTAACAAGAGCGGATTTTATGGGGGCAACTTTAATTGAAGCTAATTTTCAGAACTCAAATTTAATGGAGTCAAACTTTACCTCTTCAAATATAACTAATGCTAACTTTGATGGTGCTAATTTAATTGGTGCAACTTGGACTAATGGACAAACATGTGGTCCAGAGTCAATTGGAACCTGCAATCAATAGTCAATGAGCAGTTCTGTTAAGACTGATGATGTAATATTCAATTTTTTTAAACAAATTTGTGACGAAAAAGATGATCAAAAATGTGTTGAGCTTGGAAAAAGCTGGATAAATGCAATGGAAACTAATTTATCTAATATGGAGGCAAATTTAAACGGTGCTGATAAATTAAAGCACAAAGATGACATTCAAAGTAATAGAGATCATTTGAATAGTTTAAAAAACAAAAACTCCTCTGAGTGGAGAGATTATGCAACTCAATGCATGGTTGAAATACTAAGTCAAAAATAAAATTAAAAATTTTTAAGCTTTTCTTTACAACGTATATGTAATAGAAAATTTATAAGGGGTGTCATTATAGACTGAGATTATACCCTAAGAACCTGTCCGGTAATTCAGAAAGGGATAAAATGGATAAAACATATTTTATAAGTCAATCATCATCATTAACTTTAGTAATAATTATAAGTTTAATATTTGTAATCTTTGGAATTTATCATTCAAAAAAATTCCAAGGAATAAATAATTATTTAACCGCTAATAGAAATATTGGTTTGTTTTCACTTACAACAAGTTTAGTTGCATCGGCATTAGGGGCATGGATTTTATTTGGACCAGCTTCAGCCTCAACATGGGGTGGTATAGGAGCAGTAATTGGTTATGCACTAGGGACTGGTTTTCCGATGATATTTTTGATTTATTTAGGAAAAAAAATTAGAACTGATTTTCCTAAAGGTTCATCCCTTATTGAGTACATGAGACAAAAATTTGGTAAAAGTTTATTTAAATTAATTTTACTAATGACAATTTTTTATATGTTTATTTTTTTATGCGCAGAAGTCACAGCTGTAGCTGTTCTAATTAATTATATTTCTGGAACAGAATTATGGATTACTGCATTGATAGTTATTA
>CACBBX010000016.1 GCA_902537575.1 uncultured Pelagibacteraceae bacterium | reverse complement strand
TTATAAGGATTTTACTAAAAACGATGAGAGAAAGTACGCAAGAACTTTCTCTAAAAAAGAAAAATTTAATTTTCAGGAAATAGTAATTGATACTAAAGATGTAGCAAATAATTTTTTAGATCTTTGCTATAATTTAGATGAACCTATAGCAGATATAAGTAGCTATTCATATTATTTGATTTCAAAAAATTTAAAAAGAAAAAAAATAAAAGTTTTATTACAGGGGCAAGGTATTGATGAATTATTTTGGGGGTATGACTGGGTCAAAAGATCTGTATCAGGCAAACGAAAGATTAGAGATAGAATTTTTAACAAGTTTTATAAAATAGATAAAAAAGATTTCCCTAATTTTATTTTATTAAATAAAGATTCAGCACATGCAATTAAATATATAAATAGTTTTTTGACAGACAAATATAAAAGTTTTCAAAATAAAGATTTTATTAACTCTTTCTATAATTTAGATAAAGAAGAAAATGAATCTGTAAAAATAACAAAATTGATAATTAAAAGTTATTTACTTTCTAATGGTATAAATCAATCAGAAAAATTGGGAATGAGTAATTCAGTTGAATTAAGATTACCCTTTGTAGACTATAAATTAATTGAAACAGTTATTGGTTTAAGAAAAGGTGGTTCCTTAGGAAATGATCATGAGCTAAAGGAAAAGTTTTACTTTATAAAATCTGTTAAAAATATTTTACCAAGTTATATTTTAAAAAGAAAAAAAAGAGGGTTTTCTCCACCAGCAAAAAAATGGTTTAAATCCATATTTAAAAATCACGGATATTTACTTAAAAATGGATATTTAAATAAATTTGATATTTTAAACGAAAAAAATTCTTTAAAACTTGAGGAAGGGCCTAAATTTTATGAGAGTATTTTTACAAATTCACCAATTTCTTTTAAATTTTTGATTTTAGAGATATGGTTCAAAAATTTCTTTGAAAGATAATTACGAATTACTTTTTTATGAAAAATACTAAATTAGGTATTACTAGATTTGAGCTCTTATCAAGCATTTATGATTCAAGTATATTAAAGATAGGATTTAAAATTCAATTATTTTTTTTTCAAAAATTTATAAAGAAATATTTATAAATAATATGATCTACAATTATACAACTAAATTTATAAAGTTTATTTTTCCTAAATTAATAGTCTCAATTATAACAAGACTTTTTGGTTTCATTTTTCAGGGCGTGAAATGTCATTCAGGTGTAATTTTTGACCCAAAAAATAAATTCGAAGGAAATAATACTCTTTTGAGCAATACAAGAGTTTACAAATCAAAAGTTGGAATGTTTACCTATATATCTTCAAACTCTTTAATTTCTAATACCAAGATAGGAAGATATTCATCTATTGGTAATTGGGTATCAACTGGAATTGGTCGACATCCAACAAATTTTGTAAGTTCTCATCCGTTATTCCACAGTGAAATAGTATCTAAATCTCTAGGATTTGTTCCGTATGACAGTGTGGGTGAAAAATACGAAACACATAAAATTCTTGAGAGTGGTTACTATGTAGAGATCGGGTCTGACGTATGGATTGGAGATCGGGTATTAATTATGGATGGTATCAAAATAGGTGATGGAGCAGTTATTGGTGCAGGATCTATTGTTAATAAAAATGTAGAACCTTATGAAGTTGTTGCTGGTATTCCAGCAAGACACTTAAAATATAGGTTTTCAAAAACTGAAGTTGAATTTTTGGTGTCTTTGAAATGGTGGGATAAAGATCAAAAGTGGATAAAAAAAAATGCCAATTTATTTTCTGATTTTAGTAATCTTAAAATGAAATTATGATTTACAATTTATTATATAAATTTATTTCTAAAATAATTTTTTCTATTAGATGATTATAGCACTTTCTTTTTATAATTATTTAGAAATCTTTTTTTTTATTTTACTTATTAGTCTAGTAGTAAATCTGGCAGATTTTTACTCTATCTTTAAAAATAAAAATAAGTGGGTTCCAGTTAACTTTCCACCGTATCTTAATGGAGATGAGTATCATTACTTTTCTATTTTAAATTTTTTGCATAGAAGATTTTTAAATTTTTTTTACAGATACAAACTTACATTTCCTAAACTCGCAACGCATTCAAAATTCCAACTTTTTGGATTTTTGTTTAATTTACCTGCATATCATTTAGGTTTTTTATTTGGTGATAGAAGATATGCAGTTCTATTTGTGCGAGTCTGGAACAACACATGTTTAGGTATTTCATTTATAATCTTTTTTTATGTAATAGCAGATAATTTAAATATAAATGTTAATAGTGTTTATTTACCTTTAACCTCTTATCTTGCATATATTTTAATTTATCCTGGATTTTTAAGAGTGCGATCAATCATAATTAATATTAACAAAAATGATTATATGTTTAAAAATGATGATGCAAATGATCTTTTTAGAGCTATGTTTAGTTCTACTTCAGCACCATTGTTACTAGTCAGCTTCTCTTTTTTTGTTCATAGCTATTTCACAAATTTTACAGATCAAAATATACATTATTTGCTAATCTTTATTATGATATTGCTTTTTTTTGTTTATCTACCTATTTCTATTATTTTTGGGTTCTCACTACTTCTTGCAAACATTATAAATTATAATTATTTTAACTTTTTTTTAATTTTATCAATACTATCTTTGTTAATATTTTTTTACTTTTATAAAATTAATAAAGATAATGTAGGTAAAGAACTTTTTGCTCACTTAGATGAAGGAAAAATTTTTATTTCTGATTTACGCTTAATTTTAAGAATCTTAGTAATAATTTTTCCTTGTTTTGTAATTTCGTTTATATTGTTTGAAAATAAAAATTTTTTTTTATCTTTTTTAACTCTTTTGATGGGAGGATTTTCATTAACTTTATTTTTTAAAAAACATCAATTGTCTCGATTTTATGATAGAGCTTCATGTATAATCTTACAGGCGTTAATCATTATTGTAATTTTTTTGGAACTTCAGCAAAATGAATTTAATTTTTTGACATTTGCTGTATTATTTCTTCTTCTTACTTACTATTTTTTAAATCAAGCTATTACATTATTTAAAAATTTTTCAACATCATTAGAAAATTCACTAGTGAAATCACTTAATTTCAGAACTTTTTTTAATACAAAAAATAAAGATTCGAGAACTATAGCAACGAATAATACAATAATTAGTGGTTTAATAGATGTATTTGGTTCTGATAATCCTTTGTTACGCCAATACAGTATACAATCTGACGGTTACAAATTACATTTAGATAAAATATGCGAAAATTTTATTGCTCTAAATTATTCTCTAAAGGATGTTATCAAAATATTATGTAAAAATGTTAAAAAATCAGATTGGATGTCTAACAGACCATTAAATAAATCTGATCCTTGCTTTATTGAAAGTTCTATATTTTCTATACAATATGCTGCTACTTGTTTTGAATATAATAATAAAGTTATAATTGATAATATGTATGACAAAGAAATTGGATGGTCAAAAAGATATTATAATATAATTGAGAAAAAATATAAAATGATTAAAGAAAAAAAAATTAAAGACAGGATTGTTGTAATAGTAAATTAATCCTAATTAGAAATGTCATTTTATTAATTAAGCATATGTATAAAATTTTATTAGTCGGTGCAGGTCAGATTGGCTCAAGATATTTAGAAGGTTTGGCTCAATTAAATATAAATTTTGAATTAATTGTTATTGAGCCAAACTTAGTTTCATTAAATACTGCTAAATCTAGATGGATGTCTGCTTGTGTCAAAGGAAGAGACTACAATATTAAATGGTTAAATAGAATGCAATCACAAAAATATAAAATCGATTTAGCAATCATTTCAACTTCCTCAGTTGATAGATATAATATTGTGAAGAATGTATCAGAAAAATTTTCACCAAAATTTTGGATTATGGAGAAACTACTTGCTCAATCAAAGAAAGAAATTGAATTAATAATTAAAACTACTAATAAATCTCGTGGTGCTTGGGTAAATATAACAAGAAGATTAGATACTTGGCATAAAAAAATCGCCTCTGAATTTGATTTTAAAGGACCTATAAAAGTTATAAAAACAGGAGGCTTATGGGGTATGGCATGCAACTCAATCCATCTAATAGATCTTGTGTGCTGGTGGACAGGAGAAAAAATATTATCAATTGACACAGATAAATTAGACAAAAATTGGATCAAAAGTAAAAGAGAGGGTTATTTTGAAGTTACGGGTGAAATGAAAGCAAAGTTTTCTAATGGTAGTTCGTTAATTTTAAGATCAAATAAAAATTTTGATGATGAATTTATCAAAGTTTTTTTAAGAAATAATAAAGAAATTTTAATAAATGAAAATGAAGGTTTTTTAATCTCACCTAATGGAAATAAATCAAATGGAAGTCTCCAATTACAAAGTGAGGTAACTGCACCACTTGTAAAAAAGCTAATCTTAGAAAGTAAATGTGAACTACCTACGGTTAATATTTCTGCGCAACAACATACAGTTTTCTTAAATAGTATGCTTAAACATTGGAATGTCAGTCAAAAACTTGCAGATAGTAAAGTACCAATAACTTAATTATGAATTGAAATTATTGATTGCGCAATTTTTATAACATAGTAAAAATTTTATTTTAATGAAAAAAAAAATATTTCTAACAGGATCGAACGGAAGAATTGGTACATTTTTAAAAAAAAAATTAAAAAAAAATTTTGTTGTAATTGGATCTGATGTAATCAAGGGCGATGATTTATCTAATGACTCTTATTTACAAAAAATTTTTAAAAAAAAAGATATATACGCCGTAATATTTTGTCATGGTTTAAATTCTACTCCTCTCTTAAGAAGTAAATTAAAACAGATTCCCAATTTAAAACAAACTTCGATTCAAAAATTTTTTGATGTTAATTTTTTTTTAAATTTAAACGTAATCAAAAACTATATTAAATATCAAAAAAAAGGTAGAATAATGAATTTTACTTCAATCTATAGTATAAAATCACCTAAACATTTTATATATGGTAACTTTTCAAAAGAATTAGGTTACTGTGTTTCCAAATCTGCTTCGAATATGATGATGAAATATCTTGGTACCAAATATGCAAGAAAGTATCTTTTTAATAGTATAGTTATAGCAGGTGTTGAACAAAAGAAATTAAATCCTGTTTTTTTGAGAGGTTATAACAAAAATAATCCTACTGGTAAAATGATGAAGCTTGAAGAAGTTTTACCAGTTGTAAACTTTTTATTGGATGAAAAAAATACTCATACAAATGCACAAGAAATTATTGTCGACGGTGGATGGCTATCTTGGTAATTAATAATTTTTCGAACTGGTCCCTCAAGATTGCGACGAAAGTGTTTAAATCTAATTAATAAAAAAAGGGTAATTGAGATAATTATTAATTGTAGAAAAAAAATTGGTTGCTCCATCATTTTGGTGACTAATAAGAATAAATCTGACGATGTTTTATGCAAAGTAGCAAATAGAAACAAAGTCATATATTTTACAGGGTCTTTAAAAAATGTTTTAAAAAGATGGAGTGATCTCCTCAATAAATTTAAAGTAGATATTGATATGATTAAGGTTTAAGATTATTTTGAGAAAAAACTTAATTTTATTTAGACTATGAGTAACGGATTTTCAATCTTAAATAGAAAAGTTGGTCCTAACGAGCCCCCATTAGTTGTTGTTGAAATTGGCATTAATCATGAGGGAGATATTGATTTAGCTATTCAAATGGTTGATGCGGCTATAGATGCTGGAGCAGAGGTAATTAAACACCAAACCCATATCATTGAGGATGAAATGTCAGAAGAGGCTAAAAATATAATCCCTGGTAATACAAATGTTTCAATTTATGAAGTTATGAAAAGATGTGCTCTAGATGAGAATGACGAAAAAAAATTAATGAATCATGTAATTAGCCGTAAATCAATTTTTATAAGTACACCATTTTCAAGAGAAGCAGCTAACCGATTAATAAAATTTAATATACCAGCTTTTAAAATTGGGTCAGGTGAATGTAATAATTATCCATTAGTAAAACATATTGCTAAAGCCAAAAAACCAATAATTATGAGTACGGGCATGAATAGTATAGAAACTATTCGTCCTTCAGTAGACATATTAAGAGATGCTGGGATTCCATTTGCTTTATTACATTGTACAAATATTTATCCTACACCACCTTCTTTAGTTAGATTGGGTGCGATTCATCAACTTAGGGAAGCTTTTCCTGATGCTGTAATTGGGTTATCTGATCATACAGTTAACAATTTTGCGTGTTTAGGAGCTGTTGCTTTAGGTGCTTCAATTTTAGAGAGGCATTTCACAGATGATATGAATAGGCCAGGGCCCGACATATCATGCTCTATGGATCCTTCATCCTTAAAAGATTTAATAAATGGATCACAAACAATTTTTTTAGAGAGAGGTGGCGAAAAAAAACCAATAGAGCAAGAGTCTCAGACTATGGCTTTTGCATTTGCTTCTGTAGTTGCTGTAAAAGATATTAATCCAGGTGAAATTTTGACAGAAGACAACCTATGGGTACGCAGACCTGGAGACGGTGACTATACATCTCTAGATTACGACTCACTTTTAGGAAAAAAAGTTAAAAAATTTATTAAAAAAAATGAGCGTTTAAAAAAAATTGATATTGAATAACAAATGATTAAAAAATAGAAATATCTGGAAGGGTAGTACTCAAAAACAATTTAAGTATTAAATAATTAAAATTTTTTATTATTGAGCATGTTTACAAATACACTTACCAAAAAAGGAAAAGTGAGAATGTTTCTTTCTCAAGTAAAAACTGTACTGATAGATATATTAAATATAAAGAGAAAAATAATTCTAGCACAAGCATGGAAAAATCAAAAAAAAAAAAGAAGAGATAGAGATATTTTAATAATTGCAAATGGTCCATCATTTACAACTGAACTAGCAAAAAATATTATTAAAAATAGAGAGTATTTTGATGTAATTGCAATGAATAATTATTGTCTTAATAATTTTTCTCAAGAACTGGTTCCTGATTATTATTTAATATCTGATCCAGAAAATATTGAAACAGAAAACATTGAATATAAAAAAATTAATATTGAATTAAATAAATATATTTCTAAAGAGAGCATAAAATATATTGCACCATATGGAAAAATGTGGGAGTCAATTAAGAAACCCTATTTACAATTTAATGACAGTCAAAATTTAAGTAGTTCAAATATAGACCCTGTAAAGCCAAGAGGATATAGATCAAACACAGCATTCAAAGCAATTGCAATATCTTTGGCTCTAAATTATTCAAAAATTTTTATATTAGGTTTTGATTATGAGTATCCCAGAAAATTAATTGTTTCAGATACAAATAAAATTTTTTTAAAAAACGAATTTAGTTTTAGTGAAGAAAAAATTGATTTATCTGACTCTTTTGACTCGGTTGCTCATGCAATAAATTGGTGGGCTCAAGATTATTGGCACTTAAGAAAACTTAAGTCCTCAAATGTATTTAATATTACAAAAAATTCAATGATTGATATATTTCAAAGAATGAGTCCAGATACCTTTTTAGAGGAAATAAAGAAAATTAAAAAGTAAGATGAGTTTTAAATGTTTAACTAAAAATTCTTTTTAGAATTCTTAATTATAATTTCAATCAATTTTAATACTTCAATGGCATCTTTTAAATTTGGTAGTATTTTACTCTTTTGATTTTTTATTACCTTTCTTACTTCTTTATGTTGCTCTAAAAAACCTGGTTTAAATTTAGTTTTCTTATTAACACTCTTTTTTTCTAAAATTTGATTTGGTAAATATGATCTTATTGGATAAAACTTTGTAGGTTCAATTTGTTTCATACCCCTATACAACTTAGAAACCTCTAAAGGTTTTATATTTAGACGCTCATTTTTTTCATTACAAATGTTTATCTCGAAATTTTGAGGAGCACCCCAATTTAGGGAACATGAGATTAAATCACTGTTATTTGATACCATTAAAAAATAATAACCAATGTTTTTCTTTAGCTTAAAACTTTTTAATACTCTTAAATTTTTAAAATAAAAAATAAGTATATCAATTATATGACATCCATTTATTATAAATTGATTTATATTTTTGATATTGTCTGGAATAACAACATTTAAAAAACAATTTTTACTTTTCTGAATAAATTTTTTTCCTTCAATTATTGAAGAATAAAATCTCCTATTATATAAAAAAAAAATTTTTTTATTTTTACTTTTTTTTAATTTTTCTAAATCACTCGATTTTAGAGACCCTGGTTTTTCAACAAATATTGGTTTATTAAAACGATGAAGTAAGTTTAAATACTTAATAGCGGCATCGGTCTTAATTGACAAAATAATTGCATCAACAGATTTTATTTTGTTTTCAAAATCTTTAAAATTTTTTTCTGGCTTTTCTATTTTATGTTTTTTTGCAAATTTAATAGCTTTATTATAATTTCTGGAATAAAATAAATTAATTTGAAATTTAAGATTCTTAAGAACTGGAATGTGAAAATCCGATATTGGACCTGAGCCTATATAAGCTAATTTTAAATTTTTCATTTATTTAATATAATTTAATAATAGTTTTGTAGTATTAAAGAATACATTATTTAATCAAAATCTTAAATCAATAGACTAAAAGGGATACTAAAGCTAAATATGGAAAATAATTAAATATTAAAGAATGAAAAGCAATAATTTAGCACCAATAGCCCTGTTCACATATAACAGAATTAACCATTTAAAATTAACAATTAATAATTTGAAAAAAAATTATTTATCAAAGTCATCTCATTTATATATTTTTTCAGATGGTTTTAAAAGGTCTGGTGAAATCGAGAAAATTAATAAAATAAGATTTTATTTAAAAAAAGTTAAGGGTTTTAAAAAAATAAATATCATTGAACGTAAAAATAATATTGGTCTTTCTAAAAATATAATCAGTGGGGTAAATTATGTTTTGAGAAAACATAAAAAAATTATAGTAATTGAGGATGATATTTTAGTGAACAAAAATTTTTTGAATTACATGAACACAGGGCTAAATGTTTATGAAAAAAACAAAAATGTTGCAAGTATACATGGCTATATTTATCCTATTCAAAATTTAAAAAAAAAAATTAAAAATAATACTTTTTTTTTAAAAGGTGCTGATTGTTGGGGATGGGCTACTTGGTCAAGAGCTTGGGCAACCTTTGAAAAAAATGGTGAAAAACTCTCTAAAAATATAAAAAAACAAAATAGAGTAAAAGAATTTAATTTTAATAATCATTATAATTACTATCAAATGTTGATCAATCAGATAAAAGGGAAAAATGACTCTTGGGCGATAAGATGGTATGCATCATGTTTTTTAAAAAATATGTATACATTGTACCCCTGCAAGACTTTAGTTAAAAATATCGGAATAGATAAATTTGGTCAGAATACTAAAATTGATTTATTAGGTTTAACAAATATTAAAATTGATACTTCAAACTATGATGTTAAAAAACAAGAAATAAAAGAGTCTCAAATTGCAAGATTATTAGTTGAAAAATTTTTTCAAGGTAAAAAAATTTTTAAGATAAAATCTATTATTAAAAATTTTTTGAATGTTTAAACAACTTATTAAATTTGTTTTGCCTGAAATTTTCATTAAAAAAATTAATATTATTTTAAAAAGAAATATTAAGATTAAAGGATCTTTTCGAGATTGGAGAAAAGCAATCAAGAGTTCAGGTACATATGAAAATAAAGAGATATTCAAAAAGGTAAAGAGTAGTTTTTTAAAAGTTATAAACAACAAGGCTAAATTTGAGAGAGATTCAGTATTATTTACTAGTGAAAAGTTAAACAAACCCTTAATTGATTTGCTAGACAAAATAAGAATAAAAAAAAAAAATAAAAAATTAATTATTTTAGATTATGGAGGGTCATTTGGGTCTACATACTTCCAAAATATAAAAATATTATCAAATGAACTTCAATATCAGTGGGATATAATTGAGCAAAAAAAAATTGTTAATTTTGCTAACAAAACAATTAAAATAAAAAATTTAACTTTTCAAAATTCAATTAATGAATATTTTAAAAAATCTAAACCAGATATTGTTATTTTTTCTAGTGTTTTACATTACTTAGAATTTCCATTTAAATTAATAGAGAAGATAATAAAAAAAAAAATTAATTATTTTTTAATTTTAAATACACCTTTTTTTGATGATAAAAGTGATATAAAAATTCAACTAAATCCAAAGCATATATATAAAGCAAGTTATCCAATTAGGATATTTAATTTACGTTTGTTCAAATCTTATTTTTTTAAAAATAGATTTAAAATTGTTAAATTAAATTGGGATAACCAAGTAATTGATGGTATTAATTTTAAAAGTTTT
This sequence comes from uncultured Pelagibacteraceae bacterium, assembly GCA_902537575.1. Taxonomy (GTDB): domain Bacteria; phylum Pseudomonadota; class Alphaproteobacteria; order Pelagibacterales; family Pelagibacteraceae; genus Pelagibacter. The sequence continues at coordinate 7,116 of CACBBX010000016.1, read as the reverse complement.
TTTATTAAAAATAAATAATGCCCAAAAAAATTAAAATACCTGACTTTTCTGATTACAGAGGCTCTCTGGGAGTTATTGAAAATATTATTAACTTTAAAATTAAAAGAGTTTATTTTCTACATAGTCTAAAAAAAAATATAAGACGTGGAAGTCATGCTCATAAAAAGAATATTCAATTTTTTATTTGTTTAAGTGGAAAAGCAGAAATTATATTTAAAAAAAAAAAATATTTATTGTCCAAACCAAATTATGGAATTCTCGTCAAACCCAGTGATTGGCATGAGATTGTACCAAAAATTGATAGCACTATAATTTTAGTTTTAGCATCGCACACTTATAATAAAAAAGATTATATCTATGAAAAATAAAAAAATTTATTTTGAAAATTTAAATAAATCTAATAAATATTTTTTTAATGAATTTAAAAAAAAATTATTAAAATTTGAAAAAAAAGGACAATATATTCTAGGCAAGGAATTAATAAATTTTGAAAATAATTTTGCCAAATATATTAACAAAAATTACTGTATAGGAGTTGGCAATGGTTTAGATGCATTAACAATTGCACTACAATCTTTAAATTTACCACAAAGTAGCGAGGTAATAGTTGCTTCAAATGCCTACATTGCATGCTTGATATCAATAAAGAATGCAAACTTAAAACCTGTTCTAGTTGAGCCAAATATTTCTACCTATAATTTGGATACTGATCTAATAGAAAATAAAATTACTAAAAAAACAAAAGCTATTATGGCTGTCCATATGTATGGAAAGCCATGTGATATGAAAAAAATACAAAAAATTTGTAAAAAAAATAAAATTTTTTTAATAGAGGATTGTGCACAATCACATGGTGCGAACATTAATGGAAAAAAAACAGGATCATTTGGAGACGTAACTTGTTTTAGTTTTTATCCAACTAAAAACTTAGGTTGTTTAGGAGATGGAGGGGCGATTCTATGTAATAATAAAAATTATTTTGATAGATTAAGAATGATGAGAAATTATGGTTCAATAAAAAAGTATTATAACGATTATGACGGGCAAAATAGCAGATTAGATGAAATACAAGCTTTTTTTTTAAATATAAAACTTAAACATTTAGAAAAAATTAATAATCATAAAATTCAACTAGCAAAAATTTATAATAAAAATTTAAATAATAATTTTATAAAACCAATAATTAATTTAAATGAAAAACATGTTTTTCATATTTACAATATAAGACATCCAAAACGTGATATGTTAAGGTCATATTTGCTAAAAAATAATATCAATACTGAAATACATTATCCAATACCTCCATATAAACAAAAAGTATTTTCTAAAAATTTAAAAGGAAAATTTCCAATTTCTGATGAGATACACAAGACTACTTTGAGTTTACCTATTTCATATTCTCATTCAAAAAAAGATATTTTAAAAATAGTAGAGGTGTTAAATAAATTTTAATATGAAAGGAATTATATTATCAGGTGGCTTAGGTAAAAGATTATACCCTGCTACCTTTGGAATTTCCAAACAATTACTGACTGTTTTTAATAAACCAATGATTTATTATTCATTGTCATCGTTAATGCTAGCAGATATCAAAGATATTTTGTTAATAACTACCCCAGAAGATATTAATAATTACAAGCGATTACTAGGTAATGGCTCAAGAATTGGAATAAAAATTAAATACAAAATTCAAAAAAAACCAAGAGGAATTGGAGAGGCCTTTCTTTTAGGGTCAAATTTTATTGGCAAGGATGATGTCTGTTTAATACTTGGAGATAATATTTTTTATGGTGATGGTTTTATAAAACTAATGAAAGACTCTAAAAAAATTGTAAAAAGCCAGAATAAGTCTGTAATTTTTACATTTCCTGTGAAAAACCCTTCAGATTATGGAATAGCTAAATTTAAAAAAAATAAATTGATATCTATAATAGAAAAACCATCAAACCCTAAAAGTAATGATGCAGTTGTAGGTTTATATTTTTATCCAAACTCTGTAATACAAATTTCAAAAAAAATTAAACCCTCCAAAAGAGGAGAACTAGAAATAACTGACATAAATCAGAATTTTTTAAAGCTTAAAAAATTAGAGGTAAAAAAAATGGGAAGAGGGTATGCTTGGTTCGATGCTGGGACGGAGGAAGGTTTGAGTGAAGTTAGTCAACTTATAAAATCTATAGAAAGTAGGATGGGTTATAAAATTGGATGTTTAGAGGAAATAGCTTTTATAAAAAAGTGGATAACAAAAACTAAAATTAAAAGAATAATAAATAAATATCCGGAATCAAATTATAGTAAATATTTATTGAACTTATTGAAATGAAAACAAACATTGTAGCAGACGGTTATGATTATAGATTTATAGGTTTGGATTTTATTTTTAAAAATATCAAAAAATTTAAAATCTTTAATAAAGATAATTTATCTTGTTTATCAAATACAAATTATCTAGAAAAAATTTTCAATTATAAATTTTATGAGGTTGACATCAATATTTCTAAAAAGTTTTATAGTTTGATAAAAAAATATAATTTAAACTATAACAATATAGTAAATTTTCTGCTGCAATTCAAAAATGATTAAATGGTATCTTAATAATAAATGATATATTTTTGTACCTATTTTGATAAAAATTACTTGTCGAGATTTTTAACACTAGAAGAGTCTCTTAATAAGTTTGACCTTTCTTACACCTTTTATGTTTTAGGGTTGGATAATGAAGTTTATGATTTTTTCAAAAAAAATCATTTTGAAAACATAAGGATAATATCTTTGATAGATTTTGAAAAAGAGTACGAAAAGTTATCTATTGCGAAAAATAACAGAGATTTAATTGAGTATTATTTTACTTTATCACCATTTTTGCCAAGATATATATTTAAGAATTTTAACATAAGGAAAATTTCTTATTTAGATGCAGATTTTTACTTCTTCAAGAATCCCAAATTGAAAATTGAAGAAAACTCGGATTATAGCGCTGTTTTGTTGAAACAGTATTCTGATCAAAAATATGGATTATACAATGTAGGTTGGATTTACTATAATTTTGATCATAATGAAACAAAAGATATTCTCAAATTATGGTCAGCACAGTGTCTTAAATTTTGCACAGATTTTCCAAGTAATGGTTTTTACGCTGATCAAAAATATCTTGATATGTGGCCAACAAAACTTAGAAATTTAAAAATAGAAGAACCAGAAAATTACTGTTTATCTCCATGGGACAGTAATAAAATAATTGAAAATAATTTTGAAAATATCTATGCTTACCATTTTCATGGATTAGAGATTAATAAAGAATATTTTGTGACTGGCTTTAGTAATTACAATAAAAAAAATACAGATAAAATTATTTCAAAAGTATATGCACCTTATTTAAAAAAATTAATATCGATTGAAAATAAGTTTAATTTAAAAAACTCCTCATTAAGAAATGTAAGTAATAATAAATATAAATTTTTTAAAAAAAAAATTAGAAAAATTAAAGCTGATTTAAAACGTAAATATTATAAAGATTTTTACGATTTTAAAGTTCTTAGTTGAATTAATATTCTTCAAGTAAATCAAATATATTATTTTTTCTTAAAGCTACTAATCCATTTCTAGAAAGATGAAGAGTATCAGCAAACATATTACAATTAGAAAAAAAACTATTACTTAGTAAAGTATTAAGCCTTACCAATTTATCAAACCCATTTCTTAATAATTCTTCCTCTGTATTTAATGCATAATTAATTTTTTGATATATTGGAGCAATGAAATAATAAATTTCAGTGTTGTTATCAGAATAATTTTCTAATAATTTATTTGCATTTTCTTGCATTTTTTTTACTGATTCACGATCAAAAAAATGTGACATTAAATGTGATGTTTTGGGATCTCTACATATTTCACTTTGCATCTTATAGTTATTTGTCCAAATCTGATCCTTTTCAGGAAAAAAATAATAATAAATAATTCTATAAAAAAGTTCATTATTGATTTTTGAAATTGGAACAAATTTTTCTAAATAATAATTTTTCTTACAAAATTTTTGTATTTCAGATTTTCCAAAATAAAATTTTAAATCATAAAAAATTGAATATTGACATTGTATTTTATTATCAATTATAGAAGTTAGTTCTATAAAAATAATTTTCTTATTTTTCTGTTTTTCTTTCACCGCTTTTAAAATATTTTCAACCTGGAAAGAGTTCATGGAATTTTGAGATAAATTTAAAATCTTTTTTGAATAATTTAAATTAGTGGAATTAAATGGAACTGATCTTGAATTTCCTACAAAAAAAATTGTCTCATCCACTTCTTGAGATCCAAAAATTTTACTTAAACGATGATTTGATTTATTTATAAAAAATTCTGACAAAAATGAACCAATTAATATTATAGAAAAAGCTAATAAAATGCCCAAGATGAAAGATTTAAAATTGAAAATATATAAAAGAAGTTTCATTAAAGTTTGCAAAACATAATATTAAAAATAATATCATTAATAGTGAAAATCCAAATAAAAATTCACTATTTCTTAAAAATATAAACTTTCTCTTATTAATCAATATCTTTTTATATTGTGGATATTCTAATTTTTTTTAAATAATAGATTAAACATAAATAGATTAGTACAAAAACAGGTATTATAATTTTGCTGCTCAAATAAATATTCAATATTGTTGGCATTATAAATAGCAAAACAGTAAAAATTATCGTCAATTTGTATCTGTATACAGATAAAAGATAATGATGTAAATGTTCCCTATCACCTAAAAAAGGATTTTTAGAATTGTAAATTCTTTCAATAAATAATCTTAACATATCTAATCCAGGCAACATCATTAATAAAAATATTTCATCTACTCTTATTGATTTAGAAATATTATAATTGGCAATTACAAATAATGAAATTATGGAACCTAAAAGTAATGAGCCACTATCACCTAAAAATATTTTATTTTTAAAGTTTAAATAAATAATTAAAAATAATGCTAATATTAAAACAATTGTAATTTGGGTAAACATCCCTTTAAAAAATAAGATTAATAATAAAAAAAGAGCATAAATACTACTTTGTAAGTTTATTCCGTCAAATAAGTTAAATGCATTAACAAATAATAAAACACACAATGTAGAAATAAAAATTCCTAATATGTCATTGAAATTTAAAATAATTCCGTAAAAATTTAAACTATTTAATACCATACTAGGTGTAAAGTAAAAAAAGGAAATCAAAGTTACTGTTAAAATTAGAAATTTTACATTAGGACTTAAATTAAATTTATCATCAAAAATCCCTACAATTAAAAATGACAAGGTGCATAATAAAATTTTAATTTCTAAAATTGATAAATGTTTAGAAAATAAGAAAATATAAATTACCAAATTTAATAATAATATCCATCCTCCCATCAAGGATATTGGTTCAGTATGTGTTTTTTTTTCATTATCCGGGAAGTCAAATATATTTATTTTTTTTTTTAAAAAATCAAAAAAAAATAATAAGAGAATATTAAATGTTGAGATTGTAAAAATTATCTTAATATAACTTTCCATTAAACTTTTGATTTAATCTCATTAATTAAAAAAGCTATAGGCAAAAAATACAAAGTTGACAACCAGTTATTAAAAAAACTCCCGTTTGTAGCAACTGGAAAAAAATTAATCAGTATTGATATTAAAGCAATACATAATGGATAATTCAAATTTTTTTTTTTAAAAAGTTTTCCTAAATTGAATAAAACAAAAGCAATAAAAAATATGAAAAAAGAAAAACCTATTATTCCTGTTTCACTTAATATCTGCAAATAAGTATTATGCGGATGAGTTGAGCAATGATAAGGACCTACAACTTTGTATGTATCTTTTTTACACTCATTTCTAAAATTTCTAACTCCAACACCCAATAACGGATAGTTTTTGAACATAATGATTGCAGAGTGAAAATGCTGTTGATGACCAGTTGAAATTATATTTAAATTTTTTGATAATTTTGTGCCTGTTATATCTATTTCTGTATTAAGATCATATAATGTTTTATCAATTATTCTTGATTTTGCAGTGGGGTGTACAACAAATATCAAAGAAATTAATATAACAATTGGTAACAAAATTAAAAAGATTTTTTTGAAAGTTAGTCTTAAAAATATAAATGATAAAATTATACTAATTAAGGAGAGAAAAATTGCAGCTCTTTCACCTGAGAATATTATCACAGCAAATATTAGATATAAAAAGAATATAAATAATTTTTCATAAATGTTTGAAATCTTCCTATTATAAAGATACATAATTATAAGTATTGGTGTCATTCTTAATAAATAACTTCCCTGAACAGACTCGTCACCAAATAATCCTGAAATTCTGTAAAGTTCATTTTTGTTAAAAATAATAAGTTGGTAAAATGTAAAAAGAATAATCAAAATCAAAGTAACTAATATAGAGAAAAAAAATAAAGATTTAAATTTTTTATAATTTTCTAATAAATATAAAATAATTAATGTCATAACACCAAATCTAAAATAAAATAATGTGCTCCTTAAAGAATTAAGAATATTCTCTGAAAGTAATGAACTTAAAATTAAAACTCCACAAAATGAAATAAATATTTTAAAGAAATAACTATCATAATAATCATTACCAATATTTTTGCTATTTAAATAAAAAAAAATTATACAGCTTAGAAAAATAAAGATCTCCATTATAGCTGCTCCTGCAACTAAAGAAGGTGGAATAAGACAAATAAATATATTTAATGCTATATGAGATCTTGGAAACTTATTCATATTTATTTATCTATAAAAAAACATAATATAAAAACTAATTATGGAAATTAAAATAAATAACAAAATCATTAAACTTTTATTTTTAACAATTTGGATATTTTTTATCATTAGATTGAGCTCCTTCATGGATATTGAAAACTTTACTGATTTCAATCATAAAAAATTACTATTAGTAACAAAAGATTTAATCTCCATAGCTATTTTTGTTATTCTTTTGTTTTTGATAATCTTGCAAATAAATAGTAAAAAAAAAACAGGATTATTTCTACTCATATATCCAATATGTGGAATAATTGGTTATTTTTTAAATGGAATCCAAAATGATTATCAAGAGTCAATTCTT
>CACBBX010000015.1 GCA_902537575.1 uncultured Pelagibacteraceae bacterium | reverse complement strand
TACTCAAAATTTTTGGAAAATTTAATAATGTATAATTAATATAGACAAGATAGTCACGTCCATCCTCAATCATTATGTCAAGGAAACTTACAGCTTGAAAAACCCAAACAACTGTGCTTGTGGCAATTAAAGTAATTAAAAAGAAACTTAAATAATCTAAAAGTAATTTTCTAAAGAGTATTTTTTTCATTGAAATATGCTGTTTTTATTCATATATAGCATTCATCTCGTAAAGTGTGAATTTAAAATTTATGACTATTCAAATTAATTACAAAAAAAATTTAAATAAAAAAAGTCACTCAAATATTATCTTATTTGCTGATGAAAACTTTAAAAATTCAAATTTAAAAAAATATATCCCAATTAAAGAGTATAATTTTTTAACTGGTTTACTTAAAAAACAAGATTTAAAAAAAAATATTTTAAGTTTTGACCTTACTTCAAAAAATAAAATAATTTTGGTTTCTGTCAAAAAAAAAATTCAAGTGTGGGAGGCAGAGAATTTAGGCGCCAAATTCTTTGATTACATCAACGAAAATAATCTGAAGAATTATGTTTTAAAGGTAGATTCAATTTCTATTAACTCAAATAATTTTGTAGGATACTTTTTGCATGGAATTAAGTTAAAATCTTACAAATTTGATAAATACATTACAAACAGAAAAAAAACTTATATAAGCATAGCAGTAGAAGGTAAAAATATACCTTCTAAAAATGATCAAATTAAATTTAAAGCAATTGAACAAGGAACTTTTTATGCAAGAGATTTAGTTTCTGAACCTGGAAACATATTGCATCCTGATGAGTACGCTAAAAGACTAAATTCCTTAAAAAAGATTGGGTTAAAGGTAAATATATATGATCAAAATAAATTAAAAAAATTAGGTATGAATACGCTACTGGGTGTAGGTCAAGGGAGCATAAGAGGATCTTACCTAGTAACCATGGAATGGAAAGGACTTAAATCTAATTCAAAACCTTTGGCTTTTGTAGGCAAAGGTGTTTGCTTTGATACTGGAGGTATATCTTTGAAACCTGCAAAATTTATGGAGGATATGACGTATGACATGGCTGGATCAGCAACAGTAGTTGGACTGATGAAGAGTTTAGCTTTAAGAAAAGCAAAAGTTAATGCGATAGGTGTAGTAGGTTTAGTCGAAAATATGCCAGGTGGAAATGCTCAAAGACCAGGAGATATTGTTAAATCTTATAGTGGAAAAACAGTTGAAATTTTGAATACTGATGCTGAAGGTAGATTAGTATTAGCAGATGCTCTTACTTACACAGAAGAAAAATATAAACCTAAATTTATTATTGATTTGGCTACCTTAACAGGTGCAATTATTGTTTCGTTGGGATCAGAATATGCTGGTTTATTTTCTAATGATGACAAACTATCTAATCAGTTAATTGATGTAGGTGAAAAAACAGAGGAAAAAGTTTGGAGAATGCCTTTAAATAAAAATTTTGATAAACTAATAGACTCTAAAAATGCTGATATGCAAAATATAAATTATGTTGGTGGAGCAGGATCAACTACAGCTGCGCAGTTTTTACAAAGATTTATTTTAAACAAAACACCTTGGGCACATTTAGATATAGCTGGTATGGCTTTTTCAAAATACGGTGGAGCTCTTAACTCTGGTGGTGCAACAGGATATGGAGTTAGATTATTAAACAAATTAGTAGAGGACTATTATGAGTAATATAGAACAGACTTTATCAATTATAAAACCTGATGCTGTTGAAAGGAATCTGGCAAATGAGATTAAAGAGATGTTTAAAAATAACGGTTTTTCTATACTAAAAGAAAAAAAAATACAGATTGAGAAATCTGAGGCTGAAAATTTTTATAAAGTTCACGAAACTAAGCCATTTTATAATGATTTGTGTGCATATCTATCATCAGGACCTATTGTTGTAATGGTCCTTGAAAAGGATAATGCAGTTTTTGGAAATAGAGAATTGATGGGTGCTACAAACCCAAATGATGCAGAAGAGGGTACTATTAGAAAAAAATATGGAATATCTATTGATAAAAATTCAGTGCATGGTTCTGACAGTGTTGAAAATGCAAAAAAAGAAATAGATTTTTTTTTTAAAGATTAAATATCTTACTTATTGCTTTGGGATACAATTTATGCTCTTCAATCAAAATTTTTTTTTTTAATGATTTATTAGTCTCATTTTTACTAATCTTTACCTTCTTTTGAAGAATAATTTTTCCAGAGTCCAATCTAGGACTAACAAAATGAACTGTACAACCAGAATATTTTTCACCATTTGAGATTACTCTTTCATGAGTCTGCAAACCTTTGTATTTTGGGAGTAATGAGGGATGAATATTTAATATTTTACCTTTAAAGCTTTTTATAAAATTTTTGGATAGAATTCTCATAAATCCTGCTAGGCAAATTAATTTAATTTTTTTATTTTTGATTTCAGATATTATTTTTTTTTCTACTATTAATTTATTTTTATAGTTAAACGGCTTAGATGATATTTTAAATATTTTTCCATATTTTAAACCTTTAGCTTTTGAATTATCTGAAATAATTAATTCAATTGAAATTGGAGAATTCTTCTTTTTAGAAAATTGAATTAATGATTTAAGATTACTTCCAGTTCCTGAAATGAACACTGCAGTGTTTATCTTTTTAAGACCAATTGATTGAACCATTTAATCTTACTTTGTCATTACCTTTAGAAATTTTACCTATAACATATGGTTTATAATTCTTTGAAAAATACTTTGAAATTTTTTTTAATTCTTTAGAATTTATTACTAAGCAAAATCCAACTCCACAGTTAAATGTTTTAAGCATTTCATGATCCGATATTCCATTTTTTTTAAGCCATTTAAAAATACTCAAAGTTTTTATTTTACTCAAGTCAATATTTGCAACCAAATGATTAGGAATTATTCTTTTGATATTATCTGACAGACCTCCACCAGTTATATTTGCACAACCATTAATTAAATTTTGATCAATTAATTTTAATACTTCTTCAACATATATTTTAGTAGGTTTTAAAAGCTCGTTTTTTAAAAATAAATTTTTTTTTATGTTAATTTTTTTTTGATTTAAAAGATATCTTACTAGAGAGTATCCATTAGAATGTAAACCGTTTGAAGGCACAGCTAAAATAAGATTATTTTTTTTTATTTTATTCTTGTTCAAAATTTTATTTTTACCCACCAAACCAACGGCAAAACCTGCAATATCAAATTTACCTTTCTCGTATGTGTCTGGCATTTCAGCTGTCTCACCACCAACTAATTCACACCCTGATAACTTACACCCTTTAAGAATTCCTTTAATTATAGATTTAAGTTTTTTTAAATCAATTTTGTTGATTGAAATATAGTCTAAAAACAAAAGGGGTTTTGCACCTTGAACTATTAGATCGTTGACACTCATTGCAACCAAATCTATTCCAATTGTATCATATTTATTTAAAATATTTGCTACTTCAATTTTAGTACCAACACCATCTGTACATGCTACAATTTTAGGTTGGTTTATGTCCTGTGGAATATTAGTTATAGACCCAAATCCACCAATATTAGAAAACTTTTTTTTGCCTTTTTTTTTTGATGAAACACTAGTTATGAAATTAACAAATTTGTCTGCAGCATTGATATTAACACCACTTTTTTTATAGGTAAATTTTTTTTTATTCATTAAAATAATTTATGAAGTATATTTTTAAAAATTTTAAGTTAAGAATATTATATATATTTTTTTTATTTCTTACTGTATTAAATATTTTTTTTTCCACAGAATTTGTTCAGGCAAAGACTTTTTCTATAAATGATGTGGAATTATCCACTCCTTTTAAGATGAATTTTAATAAAAATAAAATAATAGATAAAGGATTTGTTCAGGCATTCGATCAATTAATTTTTTCTATCGTCCAATCTAAGGATCAACAAAAGCTAAAAAAAATACCATTAAATCAAATCAAAAGTATGATCGAAACTTTTTCAATTAAAGAGGAAAAATTTATCAATAAAATCTATTACATAAAACTTAATGTTTCATTTAATAAAAAAATCATATTTGATTTATTAGAAAAGAAAAATATTTTTCCATCTATGCCTTTGAAAAAAAATATTATTTTCATACCGATTATTGTGAATCAAAATGAAAATCAAATAAAAATGTTTTCAGATAATATTATATATAGCCTATGGAATTCTAATGTAGAAAAATACGATCTTTTAAATTATATTTTACCTACTGAAGATCTTGAAGATCTTAACTTGGTAAAAAAAAATATCAAAAATTTAGAAAATTTTGAATTTAGTCAAATAGTAAAAAAATATAACCTTGAAAATTATATTGTATCAATTTTTTTTGAAGACAATGAGCAAATAAGATTGTTAAGTAAAATTAGTTTTAACGATAAAAAAAATATTAAAAATAAACAAATACAAAATATTAACTTTAATAGTAAAGATCAAATCAATAAATTTATTAAGATTTTAAAAATTTCTTTTGAGGATTATTGGAAATCTCAAAATGAAATAAATACGTCTGTCAAATTGCCTTTAACAATCTCAGTTAAAAACAGTAACAATATCAAAATACATCAATTAGAAAAAAATTTATCTAACATAGATTTAATTTATAATTTTTATATTTATAAGTTTGATAATAAAAATAATATTTATAAAATAATTTTTAATGGAACCCCTGATAAATTCATAGAAGTAATGAAGAATAATGATTATGAGTTTGAAACAAAAAATAAAATATGGGTGATGAGGTGAAAAACTTAAATCAGCAAATTCTTAACTTTGAATATGAGCAAAATTTTAAGGACCAGGATTTTTATGTATCGAAAAGTAACGAATATTCATTTAAACTTCTAAATAGTTGGCCTAAATGGGAAAAAAATTTTGTTAATTTAGTGGGTGAAAAATTTTCTGGTAAGTCACATTTGATAAATATTTTTCTAAAGAATTTTAAAGGTGTAAAAATTTCAGCAGATGAAATTAATAATGATTTTTTAAAAAAAATTAAAATATTTGAGAATATTATTATAGAAGATTTTTTGGGTAATATTAATGAAAATTTTTTATATACTCTGATCAACATTGTAGAACAAGATAATAAATATCTCATAATATCTTCTACAAAACCTATTGTTGAACATAAATTCATTTTAAGAGATTTAAATTCGAGAGCTAAAAATTTTCTTTTATCAGTAATAGAAAAACCTGAAGACGATTTGATGTATGCTCTAATATTAAAAAATCTATCTGATCGACAGATATCAATTAATAAAAAATTAATAGATTTTATAATCAAAAGGATAAGTAGATCCTATGGAAAAATATCTGATTTCATATATAAAATTGACGAAATTAGTTTAAAAAGGAAAAAGCCGATTGATTTTAAAATTATAAAAGAGGCTTTAGGAGAATAATTGAATAAATATAGAACACACAACTGTAATGAGTTAAGAAAAAGTGATATTGATAAAATAGTCTCTCTTTCTGGATGGATAAACAAAAAAAGAGATCATGGAAATTTACTATTTATTGATCTAAGAGACAATTATGGAATTACACAGTGTATAATTAATAGAGAAAATAAAAATTTTTCAGAATTAGAAAAAACACAGCTTGAAACTGTAATCAAGGTTAATGGCAAAGTTGTGAGTCGTTCAGATGAAACTGTAAACAAAGATATAATGACAGGAGAAATTGAGGTTAAAATATCAGACTTTTATGTATTAGGTACTTGCAAAGAATTACCAATGCCTGTTTTTAGTGACCAAGAGTATTCTGAGGAAATAAGACTAAAATATAGATTTTTAGATCTAAGAAGAAAAAAAATTCATCAAAATATTATTTTAAGATCTAAAGTTATCTCATACATCAGAAATGAAATGACAAAATTAGGCTTTTTAGAATTTCAAACTCCAATTTTAACTTCTTCTAGTCCAGAAGGTGCAAGAGATTTTCTTGTACCAAGTCGTTTAAATCCTGGAAAGTTTTATGCCTTACCCCAAGCACCACAACAATTTAAACAATTAATAATGGTATCAGGGTTTGACAAGTATTTTCAGATAGCTCCTTGTTTTAGGGATGAAGATGCTAGAGCCGACAGAAGTCCTGGTGAATTCTATCAACTAGACTTAGAAATGTCTTTTGTGGAGCAAGAAGATGTATTTAACATTGTAGAAAAACTAATGGTTAATACTTTTAAAAATTTTTCAGACAAAAGATTAATGTATGATGTCTTTCCGAAGATTCCTTACTCTGAAGCAATGCTTAAGTATGGGAGTGACAAACCTGACTTGAGAAACCCACTTATAATACATGATATCACAGAAATATTTACTAGAGATGATGTTTCATTTGATATTTTTAAAAAATTAGTAAAATCTGGTTTTAAAGTTAGATCTATTACTACAAAAAAAACTAAAGAAAAACCTCGAAGTTTTTTTGATAATATAGATAAATGGGCAAAAGACCAAGGTGCTTCAGGATTAGCTTATTTTACTTTTGAAAAAGACAATAAAATTTCTGCCAAAGGACCAATTGGAAAATTTTTTTCTGAAGGGGCATTACTTGAAATTATGAAAATAACTAAATCTGAAATTGGTGACAGTATTTTCCTAGCATGTGCAAAGCAAAATGACTTAGAAAAAATAACTGCACTAGCTAGAGATAAAATTGCTAAAGATTTAGATCTAATTGATGAAGAATCTTTTGCTTTCTGTTGGATAGTTAATTATCCTATGTTTGAAAAAGATGAATTAACAAATAAGATTAAATTTAGTCATAACCCTTTCTCTATGCCACAAGGTGAATTGAAAGAAAAAGATTTTGAAAATCCTCTTAATATTCTTGCCTACCAATACGATATAGTTTGTAATGGAATAGAGCTATCTTCTGGAGCTATCAGAAATCATAAACCTGATCTAATGTATAAACTATTTTCAATTGCAGGTTATAATAAAGCAGAGGTAAATGAAAAGTTCAGTGGGATGATTAATGCATTAAGTTATGGTGCACCTCCACACGGTGGAATAGCACCAGGAATAGACAGGATTGTGATGCTTTTAGCAAATGAAAAAAATATCAGAGAGGTAACAATGTTTCCAATGAACCAAAATGCCCAGGATCTAATGATGAACGCACCATCTGAGATTAATTTAGAACAATTGAAAGAATTAAATCTTTCAATAAAAAATAAAAACTAAAATTATTTTTTTCCTTTTAGAGTAATTTTAACGTCTGAAAGATCTACTAGATTTTTTTTATAATTATTTCTTACAAATCCTTTGCTAGTAATATCTTTAACAATTTTTAGTAGTTGAGATTGATCCTCTGAGTTTTGATCATCTGAATCACTTATGTCGTTTCCACCAATAGATGGAGTATGAGCGAGATCTTCCCTATTTTGATAAGAAATTGCTAGTTCCCTAAAAATGTAATCTAAAATAGATGTAGCACTTAAAATCCTATCATTTCCTAGAACTTTACCAGATGGCTCAAATTTTGTTCCAATAAACGCACTTATATACTCATCTAAAGGCACCCCATATTGAAGCCCAAGAGAAACTGCAATTGCAAAATTATTCATTAAGGCCTTAACTAGCTCACCTTCTTTACTCGTATCAATAAATATTTCTCCAATTTTTCCATCTTCGTATTCACCGGTATGCAAATAAACTTTATGATCTCCAATTGTTGCTTTTTGTATATATCCTTTTCTTCTATCAGGCATACCAAATCTCCTACCACTTCTTTCTGAAGCTTTATTAAGATTTGTTACAACTTTTTCTTTATTAATTGGATTTAACTTTTCTGTTTTATTTAATATTTCAACTTTTTTATTATCTAGAATATCTTTATTTTTAGGATCAAGATTTTTAGTTTTCCTATTATCCAATTTAACATCCAAAACCTCAAATTTCCCATCGTCTCTTTTTTCTAAATTTTTTAATTCAGTTTCATTTATATCATCTAAATAATGATTGACTTTAAATGTGCACGTATAATACGTTTCAACTAGATATTTTGCCATTCGACCTCAATTTAAAAATTAATTTGAATAATGATTCATTTAATTTATATACTTATTCATATTTTAGTCTAATTTAAATTTTACAATTTTTGATTGAAAAAATAAAAAAAAATAATGTTGACACTTTTTAAAAAAATTTTCATTTGGTGGAATCAGGATACATTTGGAACCAGATTAAAAACCATATTTTTTGGAAAACTTGTGGGAAAAGATGAGTTGGGTAACAAATACTATCAAAGTAAAAAAGGGAAGAGATGGATTGTGTATGCCGACACAATTGATGCATCAAAAATTCCAGTCGAGTGGTATTCTTGGATTCATTTTACCCCTAATAAAATAGAGAAAAAACATATTCTTGAAAAATACGATTGGCAAAAACCTCATCAATTCAATTTGACAGGTACTGATCAAGCATACTATCCCAATAAAAATAAAGATGGAGTTAAAAAAAAATATAAAAGCTGGAAAGAATAGTCTTAAATTAAAATTAATAATTTTTATTTATTTTTTTTTATTTTCAATTGCATTTTCTGGAAGTAACTTGGAGGGCACATACACGGATATTAAAATTTTAGACAAAATAAGTTCCAAAAATACACTTTTGAAATTAAAAAATGGAGATTTAGTAACATTTAAGGACTTAGTCATAAAAAGTTTAAAATGTAAAAATTCAGAATTTGATGATAACCCTGAAATTACTGCTTATATGCAAGTTACTGATCTTAATAATTTAAATAAAAATGAAGTTTTTGTTTTTAACGGCTGGATGTTTTCTTCAAGTCCATCTATAGCGCCTTTTGATCATCCAGTTTATGATATTTTACTTGTAAGCTGTTACTAAATAATTTTTTCTTTATCTATCCAGCCTACATTAAAATCAGACTCAATAAATTTTTTATGATTTAATAGTTTCTTATGCAAAGGTATGGTGGTTGTAATTCCCTCAATTACAAATTCATCTAAAGACCTATTCATTCTTTGAATCGCTTCAGATCTATTTCGACCATGACAAATTAATTTGCAAATCATGCTATCGTAGTAAGGAGTTATTTTATAACCCTGATATATAGACCCATCTACTCTTGTTCTAAAACCAGAGGGTTGGTGACACATGCCAATTGTACCAGGAGAGGGTTGAAAATTTTTACTAGCATCTTCAGCATTAATTCTACATTCAATCGCATGACCTCTTGGATTAATATCACTTTGTTCTAATGCAGTTTCACCCGAGAATGCGATCCAGATTTGTTCTTTGATAATATCTATACCTGTAACCATCTCTGTTACAGGATGTTCAACTTGAACCCTTGTATTCATTTCAAGAAAATAGAATTTGCCGTCCTCATATATAAATTCAACTGTACCAGCACCCGTATAACCAATTTTTTTAACCATATTCACAGTTTTTTCAAAAAGATCACTTCTAATTTCATTGTTTAAAACTGGACTAGGAGTCTCTTCAATAAGTTTTTGATGCCTTCTTTGTACCGAACAGTCTCTTTCATGAAGATGTACTACTCGGTTCTTTCCAGCTAAAATCTGTACCTCAATATGTCTAGGATTTTGAAAAAATTTTTCAATATAAACTTCGTCATTTCCAAAATATTTTTGTGCTTCTGATTTAGCAGTAGAGAATAATGTTTCGAATTCTTCCTCTTTATAAACAATTTTCATACCTTTTCCACCACCACCACCTGAGGCTTTAATTAAAACAGGGAAACCAATTTTTTTACAAAGATCCTTAGCTTGAGATATATCTTTCACACCACCTTCAGAACCTTCAATAATTGGTAATCCATTTTCTTTTGCAATTTTTTTTGCTTGAATTTTATCTCCCATCATCGCAATTAATTCCGAAGAGGCTCCAATAAATTTAATTTTATTTTCCTCTAATATTTTTGCAAAATTTGCATTCTCTGATAGAAAACCATAACCAGGATGTACTGCTTCTGACTTTGTAAGTTCAATTGCCGACATTAGTGCAGGAATATTAAGGTAACTATTTTGAGGTTGATGTGAACCAATACATACACTTTCGTCAGCAAGCCTTACATGCATACTGTCTTTATCAACATCAGAATGTACAGCAACAGTTGATATTCCCCATTCTTTACAAGCTCTAATAATTCTAACAGCAATTTCACCACGGTTAGCAATTAAAATTTTTTTAAACATTTTTTATTCTAAGATAATAATAGTTTGACCAAACTCAACTGGCTGCCCATCTTCTACACATATTTCTTTTACAATTCCATTTGCTGTTGAAGGTACATGATTCATTGTTTTCATAGCTTCAACTATCATTATTGTATCTCCTTTTTTAACTTTTTTACCTAACTCTACAAATTTTTTTGCACCTGGTTCAGGTGCATGATAAGCAGTACCAATTATTGGAGAAGTAACTTCAATACCTTGTTTAATATTTTGTTTATTTTCAGTTATACTTTTTTCAACCGGTGAATTAAATACACCCATCGGCACTTGATTTAAATTAGATCCTATATTTTTTGAAACCTTTATCTTAGTATCTTTCTCAGTGATTTCTATTTCAGTAAGATTAAATTCGTCCAGATACTCGTTTAATTCTTTAATAATTTTTTTATCAATTTTCATTATCTAATATCTTTTGTATAGAAATTATGGCTAAAATATAACCTTCAGTGCCCAAACCAAAAATACCACCAGTTGCTATATCGCTTATTAGAGATTTGTGTCTAAATTCTTCTCTTTTAAAAATATTAGATATATGTAATTCAATTATTGGTTTTTTGAATAGACTAAGAGCATCTCTTATTGCAACAGATGTGTGTGTAAATCCTGCAGCATTGATAACCATTCCATCGTATTCTTTTCTGGATTCCTGAATAATATTTACAATTTCACCCTCTAAATTTGATTGGGCAAACTTGACTTCTAAACCAATTTCATTTGACTTTTTTAAGCATTTTTCTTCTATTTCCTTAAATGTATCTGATCCATATTGTGATTGTTCTCTTTCACCTAATAGATTAAGATTTGGACCGTTAATAATAATTATTTTATTAGTCATTCAGCACCTATATACGATGAAAAAAATAAAAATTAAAGTAAATGGTAAAGTCAAAACAGTTTTGAAAAACTCTATATTGTCCGATCTTTTAAAAAATCTTAATATTCCAATAAAAAAAGTGGCAATTGAACTAAATCAAGAAATTATTGATAAAAAAAGAACCAATAATATAAAATTAAAAAAAAATGATAAAATTGAAATAGTTCATTTTATTGGAGGAGGATGATTTGAAAAAAGACAACCTAATAATTGCAAAAAAAAAATTTGACTCAAGGCTAATAGTAGGAACTGGAAAATATAAAAGTATGTTAGAATGTGCGAAAGCAATAAAATTTTCTGGTGCAGAAATTGTTACAGTTGCTGTTAGACGTGTAAATATTTCAAATAAAAATAAACCTCTCTTAATGGATTATATTGATCCAAAAAAAATTACCTATCTGCCAAATACAGCAGGCTGTTTCAACTCGAAAGATGCTTTAAGAACTCTGAGATTGGCAAGAGAGATTGGTGGATGGAGTCTAGTTAAGCTTGAAGTTTTAGGAGACAAAACAAATTTATTTCCTGACATGATTGAAACCTTAAAAACTACAGAAGTTCTTGCTAAAGAAGGATTTAAAGTAATGGTTTATTGTAACGATGATCCTTTAATGGCTAAACGTTTAGAAAATTCTGGAGCAGATGCAATTATGCCTTTGGCAGCTCCAATAGGTTCTGGTTTAGGAATATTAAATAAAATTAATATTCAAATCATTCGAAAACAAACTAAATTACCTTTAATTATTGATGCTGGTTTAGGTCAAGCATCTGATGCAACAATTGCTATGGAAATGGGTTGTGATGGTGTTTTAGTAAATACAGCTATAGCAAAAGCTAGAAAACCATTTGAAATGGCTCTGGCTTTTAAAAATGCTGTTATAGCTGGAAGACAATGTTACAACGCGGGTAGAATAAACAAAACCTTAATGGGAAATGCTTCTTCACCTATTGAGGGTGTTATTTAGTTTTTTTATAATATTTTTTTTTTTTAAATGTTTTTTTATAAATTTTTTTTCCTTTTTTTTCTATAATTTTATTATCTTTATTTCTAATCTCTATATTTTTTAATTTTTCATAATATTCTAGTAGCTCAATAGTTTTTTTTGATTTATTTTGCACATTAATTATATATTCAGGAATTATTAATGAATCATCACTAAGTATATCTATTGTAATCTTATTTTTTTTTTCAAAATAAGTTAAGTCATTAACAAAATTTTCTTTTAAAAAATCTGAAATTTTTTTGCAAACTCTCAATTGAACAAACTTTGCTTTATTTATTACCGCTTTCAATTCAACAGTTTTAAGTAATTTTATAGCAAATGACTCATCTGTTAAAGTTACCTTCCATTTTATTGCACTTTCTCTGAGTCTTTGTCTAGACATTTCTAAAAGGCCAAAATTACTTATTCTTCCTATTTGGATTCTTGCTCTATCTGACCTACATTTTTCCTTAAGCTTTTTTTCAACCAATCTTCTATTGCCGTAACTAAGCATGTCGATAAAATCTATTATTATTAATCCGGATAAGTCTCTTATCTTGATTTGTCTTGCAATCTCCTCCGCTGCTTCAATATTTGTATCTAGAGCTGTGCTCTCAACATTTTTTCCTTTTATTGAACTACCTGAATTAATATCTATTGAAACTAAAGCCTCTGTTGGATTTATTACTAAATAACCACCCGACTTAAGTTTTATTTCGGAGTCAAAAATTTGATTTAATTTTTGTTCTATATTTTCCTGTATAAACAAAGGTACTTTACCTCTGTATTTTTTAACCTTTTTTACATTTGATGGCATCATTGTTTTTACAAACGATTGAGCTTTTTTATAACCATCTGTTCCTTCGACAATAATATTTTGAGTATTATCATCAAACATATCTCTTAAAGTTCTTTTAATTATTTCACTCTCTTGATGAATAAGTGATGGAGCAATTGAATTAATTGCATTTTCCTTTATTTGACTCCAAGTTTTTATAAGTGTCGTTAAATCATTATTAATTTCATTTTTAGTTTTGTTGCTTCCTGCTGTTCTAACAATTAAACCCATCTCTTTTGGGATTTCAATTTCATTCAAAATCGTTCTAATTTTTTTTCTATCTGCAGGATTAAATATTTTTCTGGAGATACCACCACCTTTTGCAGTATTAGGCATCAAAACTATATATTTTCCTGCTATTGATATAAAAGTACTTAAGGCTGCTCCTTTTTGACCTCTTTCGTCCTTTATAACTTGAACAAGTATTACTTGATTAGGTTTTATAACTTCTTGGATTTTATACCTTTTAAATTTAAATTTAATTTCTTTGTTCTTATCTGTTTCTATCTCATCTGTGATAAGATTTTTTTCCTCTACATTCTCTTTAATCTCTTGCTGATTATCTATTTCTTTTTCGATTGGGTCGTCTATTTCTAATTTCCCCTCAGCTATATTTTCTTCTTCCTTAGCTTCAAATTTTTTTGAAAGCTCCTCTCTAGCTTTTTCTTCCGCTTCTTTAATTTTTTCTAAGTCTGCTTTTGGAATTTGATAATAATCTGATTGAATATCATTAAAAGACAAAAATCCATGTCTGTCTCTTCCAAAGTCAACAAAAGCAGCTTGTAGAGAAGGCTCTATTCTACTTACTTTACCCAAATAAATATTATTTTTTATAAGGTTATTTTTTAAACCTTCGTATTCGTAATCTTCAATATTTTCCCCAGATTTAAGAACAACCCTAGTTTCATTTGGATGCGATGCATCAATGTATAAATTTTTTTCCATAATATTTTTACTGTTAATTTCATTAAATTTTTTAAGTTTAAATAAATTTTGTATTATTTTTCGTGCCTTATCTTTAACAAATTCAAAGATATAATGGAATTAAAATGCATAAGTTTTTAAAAAATTTTCTCATTATTTCGGTATCTATCGTTCTTTTATTAGGTGTTTCGCTAGTTGGGGTTCTTTGGAGTTATTCAAATGATATTCCCGATTACAAATTTTTAAAAAATTATAAACCACCAGTTTCAAGCAAAGTTTACTCCGGAAATGGAGAATTAGTAGCCGACTTTTCAAAAGAAAAAAGGATATTTGTACCTTACAATTCGATTCCGAAAAATGTGATAAACGCATTTTTGTCAGCGGAAGATAAAAATTTTTTTTCTCATCCAGGCGTGGATGCTAAAGGAGTATTAAGAGCAGTAATTAATAATGTTTTTAATATAATTTCTTCTAAGAGATTAGAGGGTGCTTCAACTATAACCCAGCAGGTAGCTAAAAACTTTTTGTTAACAAATGAAGTAAGTATTAATAGAAAAATTAAGGAGGCAATTTTAGCATTTAGAATAGAAAGAGCACTTTCGAAACAGAGAATTTTAGAGTTATACCTAAATCAAATATATTTAGGAAGCGGAGCTTATGGAGTAGCAGCTGCAAGCTTAGAATATTTTGATAAATCAATTAGAGATCTAAACTATTCTGAAGCAGCTTTGTTGGCCGCACTACCCAAAGCTCCAAGTAAGTACAATCCATATAAAGATATTGAACTTGCAAAATACAGAAGAAATCTAGTTTTAAAAAATTTATTTGATAATAATTATATAACTTCTGAATGGTTTGAAAAATTAAAAAAAAGAAATATTGCCTTAAGTAAAAAAAAGAAAATTTACTTGGAGGATGCTCAATATTTTATTGAAGATGTAAGAAAAAATGTAATTGAAAATTTTACATATGATAAAATATACAAACAAGGTTTTAATATAAGTACACCTATCAATTTAGAGTTTCAAAAAATTGCGACAAATTCTTTAAGAAGTGGATTAATTTCTTATGATAAAAGAAAAGGTTGGAGAGGACCCTTAACAAATAAAATTTATAATATTAATTGGAACAAAGATTTAGAAAAATTTGATTTAGAAAAATCAATTAACTGGTCATTAGCAATTGTAAAAAAAATAAATAAATTTTCAGTAGACATTGAAACAAAAGATAAAATGGAAGGAATTATTGAATTCAAAGATATCTCTTGGACTAAAAAAGAATTTAAAAAACTTTTGCAGCTCGGTGATATTATTTATGTAAAAAAATTAAAAGATAAGAAATATAGTTTACGACAATTGCCAAAAATTAATGGAGGAATTGTTGTTATGGATCCTTATACAGGAAGAGTTTTGGCACTTAGTGGCGGATTTAGTTTTAAAAAAAGTGAATTTAATAGGGCAACTCAAGCAAAAAGACAGCCTGGATCTGCATTTAAACCTTTTGTTTATGCATTAGCATTAGAAAATAATTATACTCCAACTACATTAGTATTAGACGCACCCTTAGTTTTAGATCAAGGGGACGACTTAAAGATGTGGAAACCTGAAAATTATGGAAAGAAATTTTATGGTCCATCTACACTTAGAATTGGATTAGAAAAGTCAAGAAATTTAATGACAGTTAGAATTGCACAAAGTCTTGGCATAGAAAAAATCATAAATTTTTCTAAAGATCTTAAAATTTATGAAAACCCAGAAGAATTATTATCTATATCATTAGGTTCTGCTGAAACTACACTATTAGATTTAACATCAGCTTATTCAGCTTTTGTTAATGGAGGTAAATTGGTTGAGCCAATACTAATAGATAGAATTCAAGATAGTGAGGGAAATACAATCTATAATAACACTAAGAGACAATGTAAAGATTGTGATAAAATTTCCTACTTAAGTAATGACTATCCAATAATAAAAAATAACTACAATCAAATTTTTTCATCTGCTACAGCATATCAAATGACTTCAATACTCGAAGGTGTAGTTCAAAGAGGTACTGCAAAAAAACTTAAAGATTTAAAATTAAATATTGCAGGAAAAACTGGTACAACAAATAAAAATACAGACACATGGTTTATTGGTTTTACTTCAAATCTATTGGTAGGTGTTTATGTGGGCTCAGATAATCCTGTGCCTTTAGGAAAGTATGAAACCGGATCAAAAACAGCTTTGCCAATTTTCAAAAATTTTATTGAGGAAGCTGTTAAAAAATCTGATGCAAGGCCTTTTAAAGCAGCAAAAAACACAATTATGATGGTAGTTGACCCCAAAACAGGCCAAAAAGCTAAATTTTCATCAAAGAATACAATCATAGAGGTTTTTAAAAAAGAAAATGTGGTTAATGGGAAAGTTCTTTACTCAAATACAGATAGATTAGATAGTAATAATATACTAAAGTTTTATTAATGAATGATAATTTTCAAAACTATAAAGAAGAAATAGATAAAATAAATCAAAGAATTAAGGAGTATCTTTGAAAATAATAATATTTATTCAAAACTTCAGTCTTTAAATGCAAAAATGCTAGAAGCCAATTTCTGGCAAGACAAAAGTAATTCTCAAAAAGTAGTTAAAGAAAAAAAATTTTTTGAAGATTTAATAAGTTCTTTAAATAAATCTGTTGAAAAATTAAATGATTTTGAGGATTTAAATAAATTAGCTTTGGAGGAAAATAATTCAGACGTTAAAGAAGAAATTATACAAAATATTAAACAACTAAGATTAGAAATAAAAAAAAGTGAAATCAAATGTTTTTTATCAAGTGAAGCCGATCCATTAGATTGTTATATTGAGATACATGCAGGTGCTGGAGGCACTGAGAGTCAAGATTGGGCTGATATGTTAAGACGAATGTACTTAAAATGGTCAGATAAAAAGAATTTTAAATC
This sequence comes from uncultured Pelagibacteraceae bacterium, assembly GCA_902537575.1. Taxonomy (GTDB): domain Bacteria; phylum Pseudomonadota; class Alphaproteobacteria; order Pelagibacterales; family Pelagibacteraceae; genus Pelagibacter. Next base: position 1,445 of record CACBBX010000015.1, on the reverse strand, counting down.
CAACTTAATAAGTGAACATAGAGGAGATGAGGCTGGAATAAAGTCAGCAACGATAAAGATAGAAGGTGATTATGTTTTTGGTTGGCTCAAAAAAGAGTCTGGAATTCATCGTTTGGTTAGAATATCTCCATTTGACTCAGGTGCAAGAAGGCATACAAGTTTTGCAAGTATTTGGATTTACCCAGTTGTTGATGAAAATATTAATATAGAAATTTCAGAAAAAGAATTAAGAGTAGATACTTATCGATCTAGTGGAGCAGGTGGCCAACATGTTAACACCACTGATAGTGCGGTAAGAATTACTCATTTACCCTCCAAGATTGTTGTACAGTGTCAAAATGAGAGGTCTCAACATAAAAATAAAGAGACATGTATGAACATGTTGAAAGCTAGATTATATGATTATGAAATTAAAAAAAGAGAAGAAGAAAATCAAAATACCGAAAACTCAAAATCTGAAATCGGATGGGGCCACCAAATACGATCATATGTTTTACAACCTTACAGATTAGTGAAAGATAATCGAACAAATTTTGAAAGTACTAGTCCAGATAAAGTTCTAGATGGTGATTTGGATGAATTTTTAGAACAATCACTCTACAAAATTAAATGAGAAAATATTTAATAATAATAACAATTTTAATTTTTTTACCAATATTTTATTTAAGTATAATTGGAATTGAAACAGAAAGTTTCAATGAAAAGATAAAAGGTAAAGTTAAAGAGAGTAATAAAAATTTAAAACTAAATATAAAAAAAATAAAATTAAAATTAGATCCTCTCAGATTAAAATTTAATGCTAAAACTGTTGGTGCTACTATCTATTATTATAATAAACCACTTGAATTAGAATATATAAAAACAGAAGTATCTTTAGCGTCAATAATTAAAAATAAAATTGTTTCATCAAATTTTGAAATAGGTTCGAAATCGTTACCACTAGATGATTTACTTAAATTTGCTAGGGCAGCGTACAAGGGTCCAGAATTATTTATATTAGAAAAAATTATTAAAAAAGGTCACGTAATATTTGATTTAAATATTAATTATGATGAAAATGGGAAAATTAAAGATAACTATGAAATAAACGGTATAATAAAAGACGGAAAAATTCAAATATTAAACAATTATATTTACGAAAAAATTAATTTTATATTCAATCTAAAGAAACAAGAATTTAAATTTCAAGAAATAAATTTTACGACAAATAAAATCAATTTTTTTTCTGATAAGGTAAATATTAAGCAAAAAAAAGATATTTTTTACATTGATGGTTTTGTTAAAAATAAAGATGCTGCTTTATCAAATAATTTTCTAAAAATATTAAAGTTAAATTTAAAAAATTTAAATTTTGATAACACTATTTTCAGCTCTACTAATAATTTTAGTTTTGAGGTTAACAAAAATTTTAAATTTAAAAATATACTTTTTAAGTCCGATATTAA